>JAYRZH010000101.1:0-10900 GCA_041916555.1 Chitinophagaceae bacterium
GCTGGAGTTTACGGCAGGGATTGTTCAGGTTGAAAAATCCCGCGAGCTCCCACTCTCTGAAAAAGAGGCTTATGTTCAGGGGGTTTCAGGGGAAGACCACTCCCTGGATTACAGTGATATCCTGGGCACCCGAAAGGCGCAATCCAATAGCCGGAATAAATGGATCACCGGCGCCGTGGTCGTCGTTGGCCTGGCCCTGGCCGTTTGGGGAGGGTATGCTATTTTTCGCTCCATTACCCGGTCATCAACTGATAATGAACCTACTGTAACCACCCGCCCGGTGGAAGAGAACCCGCCGGTCAATACCCAGGTACAAGATACCAGCCAGTCAAAACCCGCCCCCATCGCCAACCCGGTTCTGGCATCCGGATATAAATTTATCATCAAAGAAGCCTCGCTCCGGCAAGCCTATACGCGGTACCAATACCTGAAAGAACAGTGCAAGGTGGATGTACATATTTCCACCACCGACAGCATCAAATACCAGGTCTTTTTCCGGATTCCCGCCCAACCAGCAGATACAGCCCGTATCGCCGATTCCCTCAATGTTCTTTATATCTCTAAGGGTCAGCCCCGTGTAAGGATTATTCAATATTAATTTTTAGGTAAATCCTTTGGGGATTTCAAAAATTTTGTTAACATTGTTTCCCCATTTCCAGCTCCCCTATTAAAGCAACCAAAAACGCTAACTGTGTTTAAATGCCGTCTGACCCGGAAAACTATGATTAAATAATTATGCTCTGATGTAAACAAAAGCCAATCATGAAAATCGCACGGCATTTAAGAGAATTTCTTGAGAAAAAGGGATACCTGGAAATCCCCTCTATCGGTCGTTTTGATGTTCACACGGAAGAATTGACTATGCCCCGAGGAGAAACAATGACCCGTCGCAAACTGAGTTTTGCCCCCTTGCGAAAAAACGGATTGGATGAGAGCCTCGTTCAGTTTTTATGTGAACGATTGAAATCTGAAGCCTGTGTGATCTATGCGGATATTCGCAGCTTTTCCCATTACCTCAATGAATTGCTGATGCAGGGACTGGAAGTAGAGATTCCCGGTGTTGGCTACCTGAACCGCAACCATACCAACGAAGTAAACTTCACCTACAAGAGTTCGTACGAAAAGAAGCGGAAACACAGCAAGCCCGTTTCGTCTTACCTGATGAATTACTGGATGTAAAAAAAGAAGACCACCGGCGCCAAGGCTTTGGTGGTCTGAGAGGTATCGAGCAGATTCGAACTGCTGTAGGAGCTTTTGCAGAGCTCTGCCTAGCCACTCGGCCACGATACCGGCATGAGCCGGCAAATTTAGTATATTCGGGAGAATCTACCTAACAAATCGAATCATGCAACGAATCGCGGAATCGGAACTGATCCTCAACGCAAGGGGTGCTGTGTACCACCTCGACCTCAAACCGGAAGAAATAGGCGATACGATCATAACAGTGGGCGATCCCGACCGGGTGGCCCAGGTAAGCAAACACTTTTCCCGTATTGAACACCGTTCCCAACACCGGGAATTTATCTCTCATACCGGATACCTGGGCGAAAAAAAACTTACCGTGCTCTCCAGTGGCATTGGAACCGATAATATCGATATCGTGATCAATGAACTGGATGCCCTGGTGAATATCGACCTTTCTACCCGCAGCATCCGCCCCTCGCTTCGTTCATTGAACATTTTGAGGCTGGGTACCTCGGGTTCCCTGCAGGAAGACATACCTGTTGACAGTTTTGTTTGTTCCACCCATGGGTTGGGGATCGACAACCTGCTCAATTTTTACCGGGTTCAACAGAATGAGGAAGAGAAACAACTGCTCCATTCCTTTGTTACATTCACCCAACTGCACAACGGCATTTCCCAACCATACATCTTTGGCGCAGGTGCTTCCCTCCTCAAGCATTTTGGGCAGGATTACAATCATGGTATCACGGTCACCTGCCCAGGTTTTTATGGCCCGCAAGGCCGGGTCCTGCGACTGGGTATAGCCCAGCCCGACCTGATCGACCGGCTTACCCATTTCCAGTTTGGCCGTCATCGCATCACCAATTTTGAAATGGAAACATCGGCTATTTATGGACTCGGGAAACTCCTGGGGCATCATTGTCTTTCGCTCAATGTGATCGTGGCCAACCGGGTGGTGAAACAATTTTCGCCCGATGGTGCCGCGGCGGTCGAACGACTGATCGTTAAGTCACTGGGAATTATAAGCCAGATAGATTAAACCCGCTTCGTAATTTTGCCCCATAATGAGGATCGATTTTTACAAATACCAGGGAACGGGCAATGATTTCATCTTGCTCGATAACCGCGATGGCCGGTATGATGCACTGTCCACCGAACAAATTCATTTCCTGTGTGACAGGCGTTTTGGAATTGGGGCCGATGGCCTGATGACCTTAAACAACTGTCCGGGGTATGATTTTGAAATGAAATATTATAATGCCGATGGCCGGGAAGGAAGTATGTGTGGAAATGGGGGTCGTTGTATTGTAAAATTTGCTTTTCACCTGGGACTGGTTCAATCCGTTTACCAATTCCTGGCCACCGATGGCCCGCATGAAGCCGAGATCGACAGTGACGGCACCGTCTCCCTGAAAATGGTGAATGTATCCGAAATTAAAAAATCGGGAAGTGATTTTATCCTGAACACCGGCTCTCCGCATTACATCAAATTTGTTCCCGGGTTGGATGGGTTGGATGTATTCAAAAAAGGCCGTGAGATCAGGTACAGCCGCGAGTTTGAAAAGGAAGGCATTAATGTAAATTTTGTGGAACACCTCGAAGAGGAAGACAAGATCAGCGTACGAACGTATGAACGCGGGGTGGAGAATGAAACCTTTTCCTGCGGAACCGGGGTAACGGCCGCCGCCCTTGTCTGTTTTCACAATGAAAATGGGTTTAACGAAGTGGAGGTAACCACCCGAGGGGGACGCTTAAGTGTTGAATATGACAGGACCAGTGATGGTCACTTTGAAAACATCTGGCTTTGCGGCCCTGCCGAAAAAGTGTTTGAAGGAAGTTTGACGATTTAATAATTTTTACTCTCCCCCTCCCACCCTACCTTTATCACAATGATCCAGTACTTCAAGAATATAGATCACAAGACAGTGGCCATTGAGAGGCCCGATGCCGGGGCTTGGGTAAACGTTTTACCTCCATTTAAACAGGAGGAATTCAACGAGCTTTCGGAAACCCTGGATATACCCGTTGACTTCCTGACCGACTCGCTGGATATTGATGAACGGGCGCGTTATGAAGAAGAAGATAACGTCAAGCTGATCGTGCTTAAAACCCCCACCGAAAACAACTCATTTAACGAAAGCGACGCCTACTACATCACCATACCTATCTGTATCATCCTGACCCATAACCAGATTGTTACGGTGAACTCGTTTGAGAACCCCGCCATGAAGAAGTTCTTCAATACCTTCCAAAACAGACATCCGGATAAGAAGAACATGATGGTATTGAAGATCTTTGAAAAAGTGGTCCAGAACTCCATCGAATACCTTAAAGAGATCAACCACCGGCGCAATATCCTTGAGCAAAAATTGTATGATGCCAACCGCAATGAACACCTGCTTCAATTGATGCGGATCCAGAAAAGCCTGGTTTATTTTGTCACCGCGCTTCGCAGCAATGAATTGCTCTTCATCAAACTGGAAAGGACCAATTTTCTTGGGCTGACAGAAGAAGAAAGGGAATTTCTGGAAGACCTGATCGTTGATACTTCTCAGGCCCTGGAAATGGCCAATATCTATACCAACATCCTCAGCAGCACCCTGGATGCTTTTGCCAGCATTATTGCCAACAACCAAAACGAGGTGTTGAAACGGTTATCGGTGATCACGATCGTGCTTACCTTCCCCGTACTGATCGCCAGTATCTTTGGGATGAACGTGCGAAACGGGTTTGAGGAATCGCGGTATGCTTTTCTCATTGTGGTGATCCTGTCCTTGGTAATCGCCCTGATCATTGGCTGGTTCTTTTTACGCAGAAAAATATTATAAGCATGAGTTTTTTCAATATCCGCGTGTACGGTATTATCATCAATGAAAACAAACAGGTGGTGGTGAGTGATGAATTTATCCGCGGTGGGTATTACACCAAGTTCCCGGGTGGCGGATTGGAATTTGGCGAAGGAACCCGGGATTGTTTAAAGCGGGAGTTAAAAGAAGAACTGAACATTGATGCCCGGATAGGAGATCATATTTATACAACCGATTATTTTCAGATGTCGGCCTTCAACCCTTCCCACCAGATCATTTCCATTTACTATTTTGCGCATCCGCTTGAAGAAATCAGGGTGCCCTTTCGGGAAAAGCCCTTTGACTTTGATGAACAGCAGATGGAAATCTATAACCGCACCAAGGAAACTGAAACCTTCCGGCTTCTGGATTGGGAGAACTTTTCACCGGAGGCGCTTACATTGCCCATTGACAAGATTGTGGCTGAAATGGTGAAAGAAAATTTCATTCATCTGCCATAGCCGCCCTTTTCATTTCCGCTGCTTTTTCATGTCCCAGGTACTTTTCTATCATTCCATGTACAAAATAGATGACCGGGGTGAGTACGATGGCCATGATAAATTTGTAAATGTAATTCCCTACACAGATCGTCATCACCATGCCCAAACTCCAGGGGTTTGTTTGCCCGGTAAGCCGCGGGGCGATGTAAAACGCGACAAAGAGTACCACAAAACTGTCCACAAACTGAGATACAAAAGTGGAGCCTGTTGCCCGGAGCCAGATGTTTTTCTCACCCGTTCTCTTCTTGATCAGGTGGAAAACAAATACATCCAGCACCTGCCCAATCAGGAAGGCGATTAGCGAGGCAATGATGATGGCCTGGGATTGCCCCAGCACTCCGGCATAAGCGGCATTGCTATCCGACACCCCGGTGAAATAGTCACGGGCCCAAAATCCGGCTGGGGTAAGGTGAATGGCGCCAAAGAAAATAATGAAGGCATAGGCAATCAAACCCACCGTGAGGTAGGATAAGAACCTGACCCCTTTCATCCCATAATATTCATTGATCAGGTCGGTCATAATGAAAACAACGGGCCATAACAAGACCCCCGCTGTGAGGTTAAAAGAAAACAGGTTGCCAAGTATGTTCCAGTCAGCGGGTTTCCATCCCAGCGTGGCTTCGAGGGAGAATATTTTCACACCAATCACTTCGGCAATCAGGGCATTGGCGACAAAGATGGCGCCTAAGACCAGGAAAAGCCGGGTGGGCCGGTCTTTCAGGATATTATGTATCATGAAGCGGAATTTATTTTTTCAATATTCAGGGAAAGAACAAAGATGAGTTGGAGAAAGAGAAAGACCACATTGACCACCACCAGCCATACGGGTACAATGGCCAGTTTGCTTCGGTTGAGCACAAATACAAACAGACAGGTGAGAACGGTAATGGGGTTAAAAAGCATGGAGAGCACATAGCCGAGAATGATGATGGTGGACTGCAGGTCGGCGCTGCCGATCCAGTTCCAAAACCGGAGGGAAAGCGCCACCAGGAAAAACAGGTTGCAGACCAGGGCTACCCGGGACAAAAATAATAACCAGCGCATGGACTAATTTAGTGTAAAATAGCATTATTTTGTCAGCCTGAATAACCGGATTATTATGAAAAAGAATTGGTTACATAAAGCCTGGCCCCATCTGTTGGCAGTGGCGATCTTTCTGGTGGTATCTGTTATTTATTGTGCTCCGGTGCTTCAAGGGGAAGTGGTTGAGCAGCATGACTTTCAGCGGTGGAAGGCAATGGCTCAAAAATCATACGAGTTTAAGGAGAAACATGGCCATTACCCGCTTTGGTCCAACAGCATGTTTGGCGGTATGCCTGCCTACCAGATCATCATTGGGCAATCGCACCCAGTTACGGTAAACTATATCTACTCGGTGCTGACCCTGGGTCTTCCCAAACCAATCAGCTTCTTTTTCCTGGCCTGTATCTGTTTTTATATTCTTGCCCTTATACTACCTGTGAAACCCTGGATTGGGGTCATGACCGCCCTGGCCTATGCCTATTCGTCATACGACCCAATCATTGTAGAGGTAGGCCATGATACAAAAATGCAGGCCATTGCCCTTGCTCCCGCAGTGATTGGGGGTTTGCTCCTGCTCTTCAAAAAACAATATTGGGGCGGGGCCATGTTGCTGGCCGTGGCGCTTAGCCTGCAGATGTCCACTGTGCATTTGCAGATCGTTTATTACACCCTGCTGGTAGCTGGTTTTATTGCCCTTTTCTATGCCTGGCAGGCCATCCGCCAAAAACAATGGGGGCATTTGGTCCTCAGTGGTTGTATAGCGGCGGTTATCGCATTGGTTTGCATGGGCACATCGGCTGTTACCACCCTTACCACTTATGATTATGCCAAATACTCCATACGCGGAGGAGAATCTGAAATGAAAGATAAAGCCGACCCCAACACCACAAAAGGGGGGCTGGATAAAGAATATGCGTTCCGGTGGAGTTATGGTATAGGCGAAACCCTTACACTCTTACATCCCACAGCCTATGGTGGGGGAACGGGTGGAAAAAACCTGAGCAGTTCGACATTTGCCAACAAACTGACCGAAATCGGATACCCGGAGGAAACTGCGTTGAGTTTTGCAAATGGATCATCCTACTGGGGGCCCCAGCCCGGCACTTCCGGCCCTGTTTATCTTGGGGCCGTAATCATCTTCCTCTTTATCCTGGGATTGTTTGCCGTTCGATCCTGGCACCTGGGTTGGATCATTGCCGCCAGTGCCTTTGGCATCATACTGGCCTGGGGAAACCACTTTGAGGCAGTTAACTATTTTCTGTTTGATCACCTCCCCTTCTATAAGAAATTCAGGGCACCAACAATGGCCCTGGTTATCCCTCAATTGTGTTTTGCCGTCATGGCCGCCCTTACTCTGCAGGAGGTATTCTTTGGTAACAAGGAAAAGGCAGAGTGGATCAAGATCCTGAAGAAAACAGGTATTGTTACGGCAGCGGTACTGGCATTATTGTTGGTCTTTTATGCCATGGCCGATTTTAGCGGAAAGGCAGATACCGGGCTCCGGGATAATTTTTCCAATATGATGTTGCAGCAGTCAATGCGTAGCGGGCAGCAGCCTGGACCGGATGCTCAAATGCAAGCCCAACAATTTGCGACTTCTTTTGTGGACGCACTCAAAGAAGACCGCAAATCCATGTACCTGAAAGACCTGGGACGTAATACCCTGATCATTGGTCTTTCTTTCCTGTTACTCTGGTTATTTGTACAAGGAAAAATAAAAACCGGATTAGCCCTGGGCGCCATTACCGTTCTCAGCACCCTTGATCTGTTGGGGATCGGCTCCAGGTACCTCGACCGGAGTTCCTATGTGGATGAATCCACTTATGAAAACACTTTTGCCATGACGGCTGCCGATGCCCAAATAAAACAGGATACCGGCTATTATCGGGTATTTAATCAAACGGTTCCTCCCTTTGATGAATCTCTGCCCTCCTATTATCATAATACCATTGGCGGTTACCATCCAGCCAAGCTGGCCATATTCCAGGATTTATATGAGCAACAAATGGCCAAAGGGAATATGCAGGTGTTCAATATGATGAATACCAAATATTTCATTGTTGAAAATCCGCAGGATGGCAAACCCGTTGCCCAGATCAACCCCGGCGCCTTTGGGCCTGCCTGGTTGGTGAAGAGCATTCATTATGTAAAGGATGGAAAGGAAGAAATGAAAGCCCTGGACAGCATCAATCTGCGAGATACGGCCATTGTACAGGAAAAATACAAGGCACAAATTACGTCGGCGCCTGTGGCAGATTCCACGGCTAGCATACGCCTGGTGCAGAACCTGAATGATGATATCACCTACGAATTCACATCGGCTTCTCCCCAATTCGCTGTGTTTAGTGAGATTTATTATCCGGCAGGATGGAAAGCCACTATTGATGATAAACCGGCTGAGATCGTCAAAACCAACTATGCCCTTCGGGGATTGGCCATACCTGCCGGGAAACACAGCATCAAGTTTCATTTTGACCCTGACTCCTATCGTTTGGGCAATACCCTGGTGTTATGGTCAAGCCTTTTTGTATATGCCTTGCTGATAGTGGGAGGTATTATGGTATGGAGAAAAAGCCGGTCAGGCTCCTGATCAGGCATTAAAAAAAGCCTGGTGATAGGCGTTGCAAAATGACTCCTCGCTAAAATGTTTTTCCGCATACGAACGGCTTGCTTCGGCAAGCCGTTTTAGTTTCTCTCGGTTTGTGCAGAGTTCGGTGAGTATTAGCACCCCATTCTTAATGATTTCTTCTTCGGTTGAATCCTCAATCAGCAATCCATTTTCTCCGTGATGGATGTGTTCAGGGATCCCGCCTACCTTGGTGGAAACAACAAGGGCGCCATGTGCCATGGCTTCCATGATCAGCATTGGGAAGGCTTCGGAGGCAGATACCATGAGGAGGATGTCCATTTGCCGGTGAAGGGCCCGCATGGGTTCTCCTCCCGGTATTTCACCATGATAGGTTATTGAATTCCTGAGGTCGGCCGGGATTTCATCCTCCATGCTACCGGCAAAATGAAAGGATAGGGGTAATTGGTTCGCCTGACAACGCCGGATGATCTCCATCAGCAGGTAAAGTCTTTTGGGATAGCCTCCCCTTCCGGCATAATAGACCTTTATGGGGTCATTATAGGTTCGTACTGGAATGGATTCCGGTATAGGGGTTTGATTGATGATCTTTTGAATACGGGAATCGTATTTGTGGGGAACACCGATCTGTCTGTAAAAATCCAGGGCCCGTTGAATAATGATATCCGAGATCATGATCCTGCGGTCGATAAGGCCGATAAAGGGAAAAGTGATCCAGGAGAAT
Source organism: Chitinophagaceae bacterium (assembly GCA_041916555.1). Lineage (GTDB taxonomy): Bacteria > Bacteroidota > Bacteroidia > Chitinophagales > Chitinophagaceae > SpSt-398. The sequence goes on from JAYRZH010000101.1 coordinate 8,866, forward strand.
TTTTTTTCAGCCACATGGATCAATTCCACTTTACGGACCTCCCGGTCCAGGTGAGGGAGCAGTTTGTACCCAAAGTTGCACTGACCGGAAAAAACAACCGGTCTTTTTTGGTGACGATTGATAAACCCTGCGCAAATCCCTCTCCAGATAAAATTCTGCCAGTATTTTGCTTTGTTATCGGTAAACCGGCTAATATCGAGGAGGGTTACATGGGGAAGATCAAACAGGTGGTACATTTTATCGTTGGCCGACCGGCGGGTAAAGAGGACTAGGACCCGTTTTTCCGGAAAACAGGCAATGATGTCGGCATGGACCTTTTCGGCACCACCCAGGGCATATCCCGGGAAGAGGCAAACCAGGTCAAATTCCCCGGTTAACCCGGATTTGGATACCCTGTTTTTACCATACCAGACAAAGGGCCACATGAGCACCTGTTCGGCGTAGCGTTTTACCTGTAAGAGCGAATAGATTGGTGAAGCCATATCCTGCCTGTATAGCAGCCTCAAACTTAGTAAATTCCCGGGGGGATTATTGGGCCCAATAGCTTTATTTTGCAATGATTTTCAAGCCTTCGGTACATGCCTGGCAGCCACCCCTCCATATCAGTAGTGATCTGCACCTACAACCGCGACCGGTTTATACGGTCGGCGATTGAATCGCTTGTTCACCAGGATCTTGAAAAGGCACTTTACGAAGTAGTTGTAATCGATAACCGAAGTACGGATGGCACGGCGGAGATTGTTCAATCGGTGATACGGGAGAATCCGGGCACCCTCATCAGATACTATTTTGAGGAGAACAAGGGTCTCTCTCATGCACGCAACCGGGGAATCACGGAGGCCCGTGGTTCCATCATTACTTATATTGACGATGATGCCGAGGCCAGATCGGATTTTCTGCGGGTGCTGGTCGATTTTTTTAAGGAACATCCGGAAGCTGCCGGGGCAGGTGGAAAGGTCATACCCAAGTACCCCGATGAAGGGGAGCCGGTTTGGATGAGCCGGTACTTGTATGGATTTGTAGCGGGACAGGATCATGGAGAGGAAATGAGGCTTTATGACAAAAAAATGAAATACCCGGCAGGTTGTAATATGAGTTACAGGAAAACAGTATTGGAAAAGGCCGGTGGTTTTAATACACAGCTCCAGTTCAGGAGTGATGATAAGGATATTAATTTTCGTGTGCGACAGTATTATCGGGAGATCTGGTATTTGCCCCAGGCAGCGGTGCACCATAATATTGATGGGGAAAGAATGAGTTGGGAAAATTTTAAAAAGCTATACCTCAAAACCGGCAATGAGGAGAAAATAAGGGTCACTGCGGAAAAGGGGGTATTGGGTGCCTGTGGAAAAGCAATAGAGTATGGGGTAAAGTTTATGGCTTCTCTTCTGATTGGATTAAAATATCTGTTGACCGGAACCCCTGCCAAAGGGAAGTACCTGATCAGTTCACAATGGTTTACCCTGAAGGGGTTTTTTATGAAAAATGTGTTTGTCCGTTGACCCCATCCCCTGCCATATCGGTAATCATGCCCGTGTACAATGCGGCGAATTTTCTACGGGAGGCCATTGATAGCATCCTGGCCCAGACCTTTAGCAATTTTGAGTTTATCATTGTAAATGATTGTTCCCGGGATGAGAGTGACCGCATCATCCGGTCATATACCGACACCCGTATTCTTTATAAGGTGCACGAAGTAAATAAAGGGGTGGTTGCCGCGATGAATACGGCTTTGGAATCGGTCAGGTCACCCTATGTATGTATCATGCATGCCGATGATGTTTCGCTTCCGGAGCGGCTGGCCTGGCAAAAGGACTGGCTGGATAAACACCCGCAAACAGCGCTGGTAGCCGGCCTGACAGAGCCCATCAATGAAAAAGGCGAGCCAGCTTCTTCCTGGAAAATGGATGAAAAGACCCTGTCGCGCGAGGCGATCAAAAGGGTCATGAAATGGGAAAACTGCCTCACCCATTCCACCGTGATGATCCGTACCGAAGTATTAAAAAAATACGGATATGACACCAGCCAGCAGTTG
>JAYRZH010000102.1:0-10856 GCA_041916555.1 Chitinophagaceae bacterium
CAAATAAAACGGCAACTGAAAACAACAGGAAGGAGCCCCCGAGCTTATACCAGAAAACCTGGTTTAATTCACCGGTGGCGGAGCCTGAGATGACCGCCAGGATCAACAACACGGCCGTATCGGTGATGATGGTGCCGCCAACGGTGATCGTTACCGCCTCATTTTTTGTGATCCCCATCCTGCTGGCCAACGGGTAGGCCACCAGCGTGTGGGTGGCAAACATGCTTGACACCAGCAAAGAAGCCATGAAATTGAATTCAAGCCAATAATAGCAAAGCAAGTACCCTAACCCCAGGGGAATAACAAAGGTGAAAAAACCAAATACCAGGCTCTTGTACTTGTTCTTTTTAAATTCAGCCATATCCAGTTCCAGACCTGCCAGGAACATGATGTACAACAACCCGGCCTTTCCAAACAGGTCGATACTTCCTTTGGCAACGATATTGAAACCATGATCGCCAATGGCCATTCCCGCGAGTATCAGACCAATGATGCTGGGAATGCGAAACTTTCTCAGCACGATCGGTGCGAGCAAGATGATAAACAAAACAATGGCAAGTATGGGAACAGGATCGGTAAGAGGAAATCGGATGGCTTTAAGTAGGGTCATTCAGTCACTTTTAGATAGCATTCAAACTGGCCGGATAGGCCCTGTCCATTATTGGTCAAATTTAACGAATAAAAGGACGACCTCCTATTAAAAATTCATGAACCTTACTGGTCTGGGTAACTGGAGAAAATTACTTAACCGGTTGTCCGGAAATAAACACTTGCTGAATATGATCGCTTCCAAACGAATATGGCAAATAGACATAATGAGGTACCGGTTTGGTTAAGATGAGGTTGGCCTTTTTCCCTATGGATATTGACCCCAATTCCTGTTGCCATTCCAGGGAGCAAGCCGCATTTACGGTGGCTGCATTAAACGCTTCTTCAGGCAACATCTTCATGCCGATGCAGGACATGGCCACCACAAGGTTCATATTTCCGCTGGGCGATGAACCTGGATTAAAATCACTCGCGATGGCTACAGCGGCCCCTGCATCAATGATCTTACGAGCCGGCTGGAAGGGCATACGCAAAAAGAATGCCGCCGTTGGGAGCAATGTGCTGATTCCCTGAAAAGATTGTCCGCTTACAGTCTCCGGTTCTCCAGCTAACAAGGATACCTCATTATCTGTAAGGGTTTCAAGATGGTCAAGGGAAAGGGCATTAACCCGGATACCCGCTTCGATACCCCCTATACTGTTCAATTGATTGACATGCAGTCTTGGTTTTAGGCCATGCTCCAGTCCAGCCCGTGCGATCTTTTCCGTTTCCTCGGGGGTAAAGAACCCCGTTTCACAAAATACGTCAATATAATCCGCCAGTTTTTCACCTGCTACCCGGGGAATCATTTCCTCTATAACAAGCCGCAGATAACCCTCCCGGTTATCTTTGTATTCGGAAGGAATGGCATGGGCCCCCAGGAAAGTGGCCCGGATGGGAATACTTGTTTTCTCTTTCAATCTTCTGATGACACGCAGGATCTTTAATTCATTTTCTACCGTCAATCCATACCCGCTTTTTATTTCCAGGGCACCGGTTCCCATTGCCACCACTTCCTGTAATCGTTTATATGACAGGTCAAAAAGGCTGTCTTCGCTTATATCATTCAGTTGCCTGGCGGAATTCAATATCCCCCCTCCCCTGGCCGCGATCTCCGCATAACTAAGCCCCTTTATCTTATCGACAAATTCATTCTCGCGGCTACCGGCAAATACAAGATGGGTATGACTGTCGCACCAGGCAGGCATGACTAAACAGCCTGATGCATTGATGGAATGAGGGTGGTCTTTCAGCGAGAGTGGCAGGTCTTTCATTTTCCCAAACAAACTGATCAGGCCATCCTCCACCAGCAGGTAAGCATCCTGAATAAACGGAAGCTCCGCCATTTCCTTTCCGCGAAGGGGTTTATGCCCTTCGCGGGTGTTTATCAATTGGTGAATATGGGTAAAAAGAATAGTCATGTTACAGTTGTTCCCATACCGTATTGGCAAAGGTTTCGAGAGAAGGATCACGGGCGCCCATTAACAAGAGCACCGTTCCAGGTTGAAGATGGGGCCGCAGGGCTTCCACCAGTTTGTTCCTGTCTTCCACAAAGAAGGCCTTTTTGCCAGCGGCTTTAATCCCGGTAATAAGATCATTGGCTGAAATATCTTTTACGGCAGTTCCCCCGGCGTAAAAGATCTCGCTCATCCATATCTCATCCGTATCGCGCAAGGCATCAGCGATCTCGCGTTCAAAATCTTCTTTTAAAAACTTGGTAGGTCCATATCCATGCGGCTGAAACCAGGCGATGACCTTATCCCCCAGCGCCTGACAGGCTTCAATGGAGCGCGCGCACTTCACCGGGTTATGGGCATAATCATCAATCAGGATAACCCCATTTTTCTCTCCAATGATCTGGTGACGACGGTAGATACCCTCATAGTGTTTCAGAGGCTCGGTGCATTGTTCTGTGGTCAATCCCACCATTTTACACACGGCTATGGCAGCCGTAGCATTCTCCATGTTGTGGCGTCCGATCACTTGCATGTGAAACGGCACTTCATCTACCGTAAAACGAATATGGCGTCCTTCCTGATGAAAATCCCCGGCCATGGTGCCTGCCTCCTCGCCTTCTGTGGAAAAATCAGCACCGGTATTTCTCGACAACTGTTTGGCCAGGTAATGACTCCGGTTTACTATAAAGAACTCACTGTTGTTTTTAAAGACCGTGAAAATCTCCATCAATACATTGATATCCTTATGATCCTTGTCCACATTCAGCAGCAGGCCAATCTCTGGTTTATATTGAACAATCGACCCGTCACTTTCATCGGCTTCGATCACCAGCCATTCTCCCTGGCCTACTTTGGCATTGCCAATCTTTCCATCCCGGATAATGCTTACAAGCCCGGCCCCGCTGATGATGCTGGGTGATAACCCGTTTTTCTCCAGGATATCAAAAACCATGGCACTGGTGGTGCTTTTTCCCGAAGTACCGCCAATGGCAATGGTTCGCCGGGAGGCGGCTATCAGCGCCAACAGTTCACTGCGGCGTATGATGGGTATCTTTAATTGTTGGGCTTTCTTAACTTCTACCACCGTGTCTTCAATAGCGGTTGACACAACCACAAGTTGAATTTCTTCGGTTAAACCAGATCCATCCTGGAGAAAACACCGGATGCCTTCTTTTTCCAGTTTATCCCTGGTTTCGTTGTGGGTATCCGGTGTAAAATACCTGTCGGAGCCCCTTACTTCCTTGCCTATCCCGGCCAGGTATTGGGCCACTGCGCTCATGCCAGTTCCGGCCACCCCGATAAAAAATACACGTTGAAAATCCTGAATCGAAGCGATCATGTTCAAAAATAAAGGTTTTTCATTGGAAGTTCTTTGTTGTTGCCCCGGGGTTGTAATTTTGCGAAAACTTTCTCTTATGCGTTTCAGAATACTCTCCCCGATCCTGCTTGCCGCTGTCATTTTTCTTTTTATTGCTTGTAATAATGGAGAAAAAGGGAATGCCGCAACTGTCAATAATCTTGATACCGCCTTGATCGATGGGCATCCCGCCTGGATCATGCAGGGCAATATCTATGAAGTGAATGTAAGACAATACACCCCTGAAGGAACATTCAATGCCTTTTCCAATCATTTACAGCGATTAAAAGATATGGGGGTTCAAACCCTTTGGTTTATGCCTATAAACCCCATCAGTAAATTGGACAGAAAAGGGGTGCTGGGCAGTTATTATGCCGTGGCGGATTATACCGGCATCAATCCGGAGTTTGGAACACTGGCTGATTGGAAAAACCTGGTGGAGAAGGCGCATGGAATGGGATTTAAAGTGATTATCGATTGGGTGCCTAATCATACCGGGGCCGATCACCATTGGCTCAACAGCCACCCGGATTTTTATGTTCGCGACAGTGCTACCGGGAAGGTTGTTTCGCCGTTTGACTGGACCGATACCCGAAAACTTAACTATGCCAATCCGGTCATGGTCGATAGCATGATCCAGTGTATGAAATACTGGCTGAAGGAAACAAATATTGATGGATTTCGCTGTGATGTAGCGGGTGAGGTACCGGATTCCTTTTGGAAAAAATGCATCACCGAATTGAAACAAACCAAACCCGGCATTTTTATGCTGGCTGAAGGTGACAAAGCATCCTTGCATGCCGATGGGTTTGATGCCACCTACCCCTGGTCCTATTTTGCCTTGTTGAAAAAAGTGGCCACGGGAGAAAGGAGCGCGCTGGCTATCGATAGCCTCGTGGCCCAGATGGATACCACATTTCCGGCCAATGCCATTCGCATGTTCTTTACCAGCAACCATGACGAAAATAGTTGGAATAAGGCGGATTATGCCACCATGCCCGGACCCAAACACGCCCCTTTCGCCGTATTAACCCAAACAATGAAAGGAAGCGTTCCGCTTATTTACAGCGGTCAGGAAGAACCTGTGGCCGATAGCATTAGCTTTTTCTATAAAGACACGATCAGCTTTCAAAAACTTGAGAGGTCTGCTTTTTATAAGACCCTGCTTGAGTTAAGAAAGAACAATCCTGCCCTGGCAGCCAATGCCAGCTTCAAACGAATATCTGTTGGTGATGATAAAGCTCTGTATGCCTTTGTAAGGACTGCAGGAGATAAGAAGATCCTGGTCATCCTCAACCTGAGTGACAAGGAACAAACCGTAAAGGTGGCGGATTACACCCTGTATAGCAATCCGCTTAACCTGTTTATGGGAACCCAGGAAACCGTATCTGGTAAACCCTTTGGCATTGAACCCTGGGGCTATATTGTTTATGTGTACTGATATATTAACGTTAGTTGTTGATTATCATTTATATATCACCCGATTGGTAATTATTGGGACCCATTAGAAATAACTAATAATCAATTTTAAATAATAAAGCTCCCAGTATCAACAATAAAAAACTCCTGGCCCTCAATGGCCGGGAGTTTTTACTTTTAAGTATTTCCTATTATTTTTCAGCAAAATCCAATGTCGTGAAAAAAGCCATCCTCTTTTTTTCGCTTCTGTTTTGCCGTGCATTATTGTTTGGGCAGCCGGTGGTTGATACAGCCGGGAAACTGGTTGAGCAAAAGACCAATACCATTACGACCAATACCATTTTAAAGATTGAGAACCTGGGGCCGGATATCAATACGGCGCAGCCCGAGTTGCGGCCGACCATATCCGCGGATGGCGACCTGTTGTTTTTTATCTGTGAGAACGACCCCTTGAATACCCATTACCGCACCATTCGGAATTCGCAGGATATCTGGTTTGCCGAGCGGGATAGTTTTGGCCGCTGGGGCGAGGCGCGTCACCTGGGGGCTCCCTTTAATTCCGCTTATTATAACGCCGTGTATTGGATTTCCCCCGACAAGAATAAGATCCTGCTCCGTGGCGCTTTTGTAGAGGGTGATTATTTTGGAAACGGGCTCAGCTTTAGTGTTCGTAAAAAGAATGGCAAATGGAGCAAGCCCAATATGCTTTTTATAAAGAACTATGAGAAATATGATAAAGGGGCCCAATCAGGGGCTACCCTGTCTAACGATGGAAAGACCTTGCTGATGTATATGGCGGCAGGTAAGAACAGGTATAATAACGATCTGTATGTATCCCATCTATTGGCCGATGGAACCTGGACAGAGCCTAAAACATTGGGTAAACACCTGAGCACTGAACAATATAATGAGCTTACGCCCTATCTGGCTGCTGATGGGGAGACCCTCTATTTTAGCAGTGACCGGCCCGGTGGATTGGGTGATAATGATATCTGGATGACCCGGAGGCTGGATAAAAGCTGGCAAAAATGGAGTGACCCCGTGAACCTGGGAGCACCGATAAACACTCCCGGATGGGATGCGTTTTTCACGCTGGATGCCGGCGGGGAATACGCGTATCTGACCAGCAGTGATGGAAGTTATGGGGAGAGTGATATTGTCCGGGTGAAATTGCTGGAGATCGAAAGACCCAAACCGGTGGTATTGGTCAAGGGCAATGTGTACAACAAGAAAACGGGGGAACCAATCAGCGCCTCCCTTTTATATGAAATATTGCCTGATGGAAATGAAGCCGGGAATGGATTATCCAATCCTGACGACGGGGCCTTTCAGATAGTATTGCCATTTGACAAAAACTACCTGATCCGGGCGACCGCGGATCATTTCTTTGCCCAATCAGAAAACCTGAACCTGGATTCCCTGGTAAAGGCCGGATTCAAGGAAATACATAAAGACCTTTACCTGGTGCCCATTGAGGTAGGCCAGGTAGTACGTCTAAACAATGTATTCTTTGATTTTGACAAGTGGGATCTTCGTCCGGAATCCTTCCTTGAACTGGACCGGGTGGTACAGTTGCTGAAGGAAAACCCGGCTATCGAGATAGAGATGAGTGCCCATACCGACAGCAAGGGTTCAGATGAATATAATATCAAGCTAAGCGAGAATCGGGCCCGGTCGGTCACCGATTATATCCTATCCAAAGGAATTGACCCGAAACGGATCATTTCACAGGGTTATGGGGAAACCAAGCCTGTGGCGACCAATGAGACCGATGATGGCAGGCAATTAAACAGGCGGGTGGAATTCAAGATCACCCGTAATTAGGGCAGGCCGGGAATGAATGGCCCAGCCCCACCCGTGGAATTCCCTGTTATTTAAAGAACTGTTGGGAAAGGGAATTGCCGATAACTTTAAACCCTTCGGCACGCTTGACGATCTTATAACTGTTATTGATCGCCCGCATATTGGGATTGGAAAGGTGTTTTTCATCGTATGGATTCACCAGGTCCGTTTCGCTGACCACTTTTCCGGCGCCATCGCTAACCCGCTCAAATACGCGGTAGCTGAAATGCCAGGGATTCAGGTCATCATCACCCATGGAATCATAGGTATCGTTAAAGCCCTCAAAGATCAATTCACTGGCGTAATTAGGGTGTTCCTCCAATTGCTTGGTGACATTGATGTATTTGTCCAGATCCGGATCATCATGAATGATCCCTGAATCCCAGACAACTTCCCCGTTGAGAAAGACAACCAGACGGTTATCTACTTTTTTTACATGGATCCAAACTTCCCGATTCATGGTAGTAACAAATTAAGGATTAGAAGATTATAAAAAAATATCCATGTCGAAATTACCCCATCATGTCTTTTTAGGGGATGACGGCGATTAATGGAATTCCTGATAATGGTTAATCCACCGTCGTGAAAGACTCAATATTTTTTAGAAATTTCTCTTCAGGTAAGACCTGGTAACAGCCCAAAAAAAGCCGGAACTAAATCTCCTGCAAGATTATTACCCGGTAAGGAGGCTTATTACTTCCCGGGTCTGATGAGGCAGGTTATTTAATTCCGGCTTAAAGGAATTGGATAAAAATGAGAACCCTTTGGGAATTTACAGCGGGATGTTCCCGTGTTTCTTCCGGGGTCTTTTTGCCACTTTGTTTTCCAGCATGGCAAAGGCTTTGATCAGTTTTTTTCTGGTTTCCCGGGGTTCGATCACTTCGTCAATAAAGCCCCTTTCCGCAGCGGTATATGGGTTGGCAAAAAGGGAGGCATATTCGGCCTCTTTTTCCAACAATTTCTGGGCAGGGTCTTCGGCAGCGGCGATCTCTCCCTTGAATATAATTTCACTGGCTCCTTTGGCACCCATAACGGCGATTTCGGCTGAGGGCCAGGCAAAGTTCATATCAGCCCCGATGTGTTTGGAGTTCATCACATCATAGGCCCCGCCATAGGCTTTGCGGGTGATTACGGTTACGCGGGGAACTGTGGCTTCACTAAGGGCGTACAATAATTTGGCGCCATTGGTGATGATCCCATTCCATTCCTGGTCGGTACCGGGAAGGAACCCGGGTACATCCACCAGTACCAGCAGGGGAATATTGAAACAGTCACAGAACCGGGTAAACCTGGCTCCTTTTTTGGAACTTTCAATATCCAGTACCCCGGCCAGGCTGGCGGGTTGATTGGCTACTATCCCTACACTGCGTCCGGCCAGTCGGGCAAAACCCACCACGATATTGTCGGCATAATCCTTATGTACTTCAAAGAAGCTTTCGGTATCACAGATCCCTTCAATAACGGTGCGGATATCGTAAGGCTGGTTGGCGCTTTCCGGAACAATGGTTTCCAGAACCTCGCGGGTTTCATCCCCAATGGTATAGGGAAGCTTTGGCACCACATCTTCACAGTTTTGGGGCATATAGCTCAGCATCCGTTTTACCTGGTTGATGCAATCCACGTCGTTCACGGCGGTAAGGTGGGTAACCCCGGATTTGGTGGAGTGTGTGGACGCGCCACCCAATTCTTCGGATGTTACTTCTTCATTGGTTACTGTTTTCACCACGTTGGGGCCGGTAACAAACATATAGCTGGTTCCTTCCACCATGATGGTAAAATCGGTCATGGCCGGGGAGTAAACGGCACCACCGGCGCAGGGCCCCATGATGGCTGAGATCTGGGGAATGACCCCAGAGGACTGAACATTACGGAAAAATATATCGGCATAACCTCCAAGAGATCTTACCCCTTCCTGGATACGGGCACCACCCGAGTCGTTTAGACCAACCATAGGGGCACCAGTTTTCATGGCGAGGTCCATTATACGGCAGATCTTTTCGGCATGGGTTTCAGAAAGCGCCCCGCCAAAAACGGTGAAGTCCTGGGCAAACACATAAACCAGTTTGCCATTTACAGTACCATAACCGGTGATTACACCATCTCCATAGAACTTTTGCTCTTCCATGCCAAAATCCTTGGTGCGGTGGGTAACCAGGGCTCCTACTTCTTCAAATGAACCCGGGTCCATTAGGAGTTCCACGCGTTCGCGGGCGGTGAGTTTCCCTTTTTTATGCTGGGCTTCGATCCTTTTGGGGCCTCCACCCATTTTTCCTTCCTCTATTTTATCGCGGAGTATTTCAACTTTCGATTTCATTTCGTTTGTTTTTACAGAATGAGTATGGTTGACAGGTTTAAAGATCAATGGGCCAGCCGGCGTTTCCAACTGGTGGATTTATTTTCCACGGGGTTGAGAATCTTCTGGCTGTTGAACCAATGACGGATCGCCACGAGCGCGGCTATTTCCGCATTCTCCTTTTGTTTGTCCTTGATCTTTTCAGGGGTATAATAGTTTTTTACAAAATGAGTATCAAACTGACCCGAGATAAAGGCATCATGTTCGAATACAAATGTGCCAAACGGCATGGTGGTTGACAATCCTTCGATCTTATAATCCTTAATGGCCTGACGCATTTTCTGTATAGCTTCGATCCGGTCTTTACCATGGGTAGCCAGTTTGGCAATCATGGGATCATAGTAGATCGGAATAGCCATGCCTTCTTCATAGCCATCATCAACCCGTACGCCATCACCGGTTGGTTTTTCATATTTGGTGAGGGTTCCGATTGAGGGAAGGAAATTATTCAGGGGGTCTTCGGCATATACGCGCAGTTCAATGGCATGTCCGTTGATTACAAGGTCTTCCTGTCTGTAACGGAGTTCTTCTCCCCTGGCGATCCTGATCTGTTCTTCCACCAGATCGATACCCGTGATCATTTCGGTAACCGGGTGTTCTACCTGCAAACGGGTGTTCATTTCCAGGAAGTAGAAATTCAATTTATCATCCATCAGAAATTCCACGGTACCGGTAGAGGTATAATTACAAGACCGGGCTACCATGACCGCGGCATCCCCCATGCGTTTTCTGATTTCGGGGGTGAGGATGGAGGAAGGAGATTCTTCCACCACTTTCTGGTGACGTCGCTGGATACTGCATTCCCTTTCAAACAGGTGGATTACATTACCGTACTTATCGGCAAGCACCTGGATTTCGATGTGCCGGGGAGATGTAACATATTTTTCAATAAAAACCGATCCGTCGCCAAAGGAGGAAGTGGCTTCACTGATGGCCCTTTCCATTTGTTCCTGCAGGTCAGATTCTTTTTCCACGATACGCATCCCTTTACCACCACCACCGGCGGAGGCTTTGATCAGGATGGGATAGCCGATCTTGGCGCCGATCTCTTTTGCCAGTTTGATATCGGTGATAGCCTGGTCAATACCGGGCACCATGGGGATATCGTATTTCTTAACACACTCTTTGGCGGCGAGTTTGGAACCCATGATGCGCATGGCATCGGGGCCGGGCCCTATAAAGGCAATTCCTGCATCTTCCACTTTTTTGGCAAAATCAGCATTCTCACTCAGGAAACCATATCCGGGGTGGATTCCATCCACGCCCAGTTCTTTACAAAAGGCGATGATCTTATCGGCGTTCAGGTATGATTGATTGGAAGGGGCCGGGCCCAGGCATACTGCCTCATCCGCATACAATACGTGTGGTGAATGACGGTCGGCTTCAGAATAAACAGCCACGGATTTAATGCCCATCCGGCGGATGGTACGCATGATCCGAAGTGCGATCTCCCCTCTGTTTGCTACCAAAATTTTTTGCATATTCTTGGTTTTACAATGATCAATGATTTTTGATTCAGGTTTACTCGAGTTCTACAAGTACCTGGTTTTTCTCCACGGCCTGTCCGGGCTTGACCAGGATCTTTTTGATCTTAGCATTGGCATGGATCATCAGGCTGTTCTCCATCTTCATGGCTTCCAGAATCAGTATCTTATCCCCTTCGGCCACTTCCTGTCCTTCGGTCACGGAAATAGCCAGCACCAATCCAGGCATGGGAGCTTTAATCTCCTTCACATGTTTGGTGGAAAGCTGATTGAATCCCAGTTTCTCAAGCATCTGGTCGAGCGGATCGCTGATCTCTACTTCAAAGGATTCACCATCCACTTCGAGTTTTAATTTT
>JAYRZH010000103.1:0-10791 GCA_041916555.1 Chitinophagaceae bacterium
ATTCGGGTGGCTGTGCTTGATTTTGGATGCAAGCAGAATATTCTCAAGTGCATTACCGATAGGGGCGCCTATGTAAAAGTATTCCCGGCCAAAACATCGGCTGCCAGGTTAAAGGAGTTCAATCCCTCCGGCTATTTTATATCCAATGGCCCCGGAGATCCCGCCGCCATGGACTATGCCATTCAATCGGTAAAAGAAGTATTAAAGGAAGAAAAACCCACATTTGGCATCTGTCTGGGTCACCAGTTACTCGCCCTGGCCAATGATATCCCCACCTTCAAAATGCACCATGGCCACCGCGGGCTTAACCACCCGGTTAAGAACCTGGTCACCGGAAAGAGCGAAATAACCACCCAGAACCACGGGTTTGGGGTTGACCCCGAAGCAGTAAAAAAAGCAGATCATATCGAGATCACGCATGTCAACCTCAACGATCAATCGATAGAAGGAATACGGATAAAGGGCAAGCCGGCCTTTTCGGTGCAATACCACCCGGAGGCCACACCAGGTCCACACGACTCCCGGTATCTTTTTGACGAGTTCATTGGCATGATGAAGGCTAACTGATCCCGGAAATAGGTAAATTCGCTTAAAGCAGCCCTTCTATGCGGATATCCATCATCAATGGCCCAAACCTTAACCTGCTTGGTAAGCGGGAACCAGAGATCTATGGCCACCAAACATTTGAGCAATACCTGGAAGAGCTGACCAAAAAATACCCGGCTGTACAAATAACCTATTTCCAAAGCAATGTGGAAGGTGAACTGATCGACCAGATCCAGCGCACCGGATTTGACCATGATGCTATAATCCTTAACCCCGGCGGCTATACACATACCTCAGTGGCCATTGGAGACACCATTGCCGCTGTTAAGGTGCCGGTCATTGAAGTGCATATTTCCAACGTACATGCCCGAGAGGATTTTAGGAAAATTTCTCATGTATCCGGGCAGGCCAGGGGAAGTATCATCGGCCTGGGGCTGAAAGGGTATGAACTCGCCCTCCAATGGTTCCTATCTCAGTAAATTTCCTGATGTTTATCAGTTCGCCCACACAGGTGAATCAATGCGGGGGAATATCCATTTAATAGCTTTGTGTTCAGTTAAATTTGATTGAATCATGAAAGTTCCGATTACCTATACGCCCGCCCAGGAAGCCTTATCCGTTATCAAATCCGGTAGCCGTGTATTTGTACAGGGTAGTGCCCAAACGCCTCTTTACCTGCTTCGCGAACTCGCCCGCCGTTCGCCCGAACTGACAGATGTGGAAATGGTCTTTATCACCGTACAGGGTGACATCACGGTTGACAAACCTGAGTACAAGGATTCATTTCACATCAATTGCATGTTTGTTTCAGAATCGGTCAGAAAAGCGGTTAATGAAGGCCGTGCTGATTTCATCCCCGTATTCCTGAGTGATATACCCGACCTGTTCCGTAACCAGATGGATATCGATGTTGCCCTTATCCAGGTTTCACCTCCCGACCAGCATGGTTATTGCTCGCTGGGTGTTTCCGTGGATATCGCCCGCAGCGCCGTTAACACCGCCCGTCACATCATTGCCCAGGTTAACCCACGGGTACCCCGTACCCATGGCGACAGCCTGATCCATACCGAACGGTTTGATTACCTTGTTTACCATGAGGAGGAACTTCCCCAGGTTGACTATGGCTCCAAAACAGGAGAGGAAGAATTCGCCATCGGACGACATATTGCCGGTATGATCGAGGACGGAAGCACCATCCAAATGGGTATTGGAACCATACCGGATGCCGTTTTGAAATCCCTTAACAACCATAAAAACCTTGGTGTACACACCGAGATGTGCAGCGACGGGATCATCGACCTTGTTGACAGGGATATTATCAACAACTCAAAAAAACGGATCCACCCCTATAAAACCGTTACCGGTTTTGCCGTGGGTACCCGGAAATTATACGATTACGTTCACGACAATCCCTCCTTTGTATTCCTTGATATCGACTACGTAAACGATCCACATGTGATCCGCAGAAACCCCAAGGTGGTGGCCGTCAACAGCGCCATTGAAGTGGACATCACCGGACAGGTTTGCGCCGATTCAATCGGCACCACCATGTACAGCGGTATTGGTGGCCAGATGGACTTTATGAGAGGGGCAGCGCTGAGCGAAGGTGGCAAGCCGATTATTGCGCTCACCAGCCGCACCGGAAAAGGGATCAGCCGGATCGTTCCCACCCTGAAACCCGGGGCTGGTGTGGTAACCACCCGCGGGCATATTCACTATGTGGTGACAGAATACGGGATTGCCTATCTCTATGGTAAAAACCTGCGTGACAGGGCCCGCGCCTTGATCAAAATCGCCCACCCCGATGACCGTGAAATGCTGGAGAAAGCCTGCTTTGAACGGTTCAAAATGTTTTGATGATTTATAAATTAAATGAAGTGACCATTGAGAAAATGCCCTAAAGCAAATTCTCAATGGTCACGCCATTTAAATGATCCGCTCAGCTTATTTTTTCTTCGCCAGCTTTTGCACTTCTTCCAGTTTGGCTATATAAATACTTCGGCCATGCGTACCCAGGATGATCTCATTTTCCCGTTCATGAATGGCTATGTCATGGATCGGCACCGAACGGGGAAGGCCTTTGTCCCACATCATGAAGCTATTCCCTTTGTCAAAACTAACATACAACCCGCCATCGGTTCCCACATAAAGGATGCTGTCATTTTTGGGGTCTTCCCTCACCACATTGACAGGCTCAAACGGAAGGTCGTTCCCTAATTTGGTCCATGTTTCACCCTGGTCTTCGCTTACATAGAGGTAGGGGAGGAAATGATCAAAGCGGTACCCATTAAGGGTCAAATAGATCCTGTTTTCAGAAAAACGGCTGGCTTCGATCCGGCTTACCCAGAGTTGTTGGGTATTTAATTTGGGATCGGTTTTTTTCTTCCTGGTCTTTCCTTCCGGGGTTTGGGCCTGAAGGGCATCCCAGGTATAACCCCCGTCGCGGCTGCGGTGAATATTTCCATCATCTGTGCCAACATACAATAAACCAAACCGCAAAGGGGATTCAGTGATGGCTGTGATCGTACCATAAGGCACATTGCCTTCCACTTTTCCACGGCTCAGATCGGGACTGAGGGTCTTCATGGTATCACCCTGGTTAAGAGACCGGTGGAAATGGTTACTGCCAAAATACAGGATATCGCTATTGTGACGACTCAGGTGGATAGGTGTTTGCCAGTTGAAACGATAGGGTTTTTCACCCAATTGATGTGAAGGGGTGATTCGGCTGGCTCTGCCGGTCTGACCCAGGCTTCGGCGCATATAATTTCCAAATTGGGAACCATAGTAAACGGTGGCATTGTCCCGGGTATCAACCTGTACCTGCATACCATCTCCGCCACCAATGGATTTTTCAGCGCCATCCGCCAGCCCTAAACCTGAATTGCTAAATGAATTCCGGGCCTGCTGGGAAGGGAAATACCAAACGCCATTGTCCTGCAACCCGCCAAATACATTATACGGTTTGGCGTTATCAGTAGTAATGGCATAAAACTGGCCAACGGCCGGGGTATTTGCCTTGAACCAAACCTTGCCATCATCATAGGTGATATTTACCCCGCCATCATTGCCATTGATCAGGTGAGAATCCTTTTTAGGATTCACCCACAAAGCATGGTGGTCGGCGTGTACATTATCCTGGTCCATTTCGCTCCAGGTTTTGCCCCCGTCATACGACACCATGGATGAAAACCCAAGGGCATAGACTTTATCAGGGTTATACGGCGATACATATATTTTGGCAAAATAGTAGCCATAGGTAAAGAAGATGGGTACATCCTTCTCGTTTATTTTGGTCCATGTTTTCCCCGCATCAAAACTCTTGTACACTTCACAACCTTTGGGAGTGCTTTCAAATCCGGTGTTTACATCCAGGTAGTCATATATGGCTGTGGGCTTCAATTTCCCGGATGCCACATCGGCCATGATCTGTTTGGCTTTGTATCGGCCCGACATCCGGTTGTCCCGCAAAAAACTATCGAGTTTTTTCTCATCCAGTTGGGCAAATTGCTCAACGGTCAGGGTTTTGAAATCATCTCTTTCATAGGCCAGCTTATTCTTTTTCGCTGTATCGGGTTTATTTTCCTGGTTATCCAGAATGGCATAAATCAGATTGGGGTTCTTGGGGTAAACGGCTAAACCGATACGACCCACCCCGTCACCGGTTGGGAAACCGCTGGACGCAGTGGTCAGTAATGTCCATGTTAATCCGCCATCTGTACTTTTGTAGATGCCACTGGTTTTACCACCTTCTTCAAAGTTCCAGGCGCGGCGGGTACGAAACCAGGCAGCGGCATAAACCTCATCGGGGTTTACGGGGTTGATATCCATTTCCACTACTCCCGTGTTATCATCCACATAAAGGGTTTGTTTCCAGGTATTGCCGCCATCGGTGCTAAGAAACACCCCTCGTTCGGGGTTGGGAGAATACAGGTGACCCAGCGCTGCCACCCACAGCTTTTTTGGGTCGCCGGGATGAAGCAGGATCTTTCCTATATGGTGAGATTCTGGCAGGCCTTTGTACTGCCAGGTCTTGCCCATGTCCTCACTCTTATATACGCCGATACCAGCATACGAAGACCGGCTGCTGTTTACTTCACCCGTACCGATCCAGATGATCCTTTCCTTCCAGTTCACCGCGATATCTCCGATGGTGATTACATCAGCAGAATCAAAAATGGGGGTAAATGAGAGGCCGTTATTGGTGGTATGCCAAAGACCGCCACTGGCATAGGCTACGTAAAAATCGGTGGGATCTTCGGGGTTGGCTTCTATATCCACTACCCGGCCACTCATGGTTACCGGACCAATATTCCGGAAACTGATGCCATTGAGCGTGGACCTTTCCCGAAGGCTATTACGCTGTTCCATGGTTTTCAGCCGGTCTGCACCCGGGGTAGGTGATGGTTGTGCCTGTAAAATAAAGGGTTGCAGAAGGAAAAGCACCAGCAGGAACTTTAACAGTCGGCTCATAAACAAAGCGATTTTTCGTTAGTAACTTAGTTTTGGTGTTTCCCCGCCAGAGGCAGGGGGAAAGTTTCAAACTTACTAAACAATGCGCTATATTTTATCCTTATTTCTGATGATCAGCCTGGTGGCGGATGGGCAGTATAAAAGCTATATCATTGGGGTAAAAGGCGATACCCTCAATATTGTCGATCTGAAGGGCAAAAAGCAAGGCCGTTGGGTGGTCACTGTTCAGCCTCTTCGGGGAGAACCTGGGTATGAGGAACAGGGGGTTTATGTGGATGATAAGAAAGATGGCCGTTGGCAACAGTTTTACTTAACAGGCGATATTCAATCCATCGAGAATTATAAATGGGGAAACAAACACGGCAAATGTTATTACTACAACCGTTGGGGAGCCCTGGTGCGGGAGGAAAGCTGGAAGGCCGTAAACCCCGAAAACCCCTATGATACCGTGGCCGTTTATGACATCAACGACCCCACCCTGATTGTTGACCATGTGGTGGTGAAACTGGAAGGGTCAACCCTTCGCCATGGTACCTGGAAATACTATGACCCCGACTTTGGCACCATCGAAAAAACAGAAGAATACGTACTCGACAAACCGAAAAACGGGCTTGATGAACTGGCTCCGTTGGATGTAAAGGCCAGCTATAAACCCACTCTGGATTCGCTGGGCAATAAATCCTCCCCAAAACCCAAGGAAGTTCTTGATTTTGAGAAGAAAAACTCCGGAAAAAAGGCCGTCAAGGTCAGGGACGGGAAAACCGGAGGGTAAGAAAAGCAACAAAAAACACAGTATAAGATGGAAGGGATGAGAAAGGGGCCACCTTTTTCTCATCCCTTATTTTTTTCCTTATTTCCTATTTCCAAAAATGTTCTTACCTTTGATATCGAAATGATATCAAAATAAATCGCACATAATATGGAAAAGAATCTCAACCCCATGTCGGGTTATTTAGCCTTATTGGTTTCCCTTGTTTTGCTGGCTGTATCAGTCTATTTCTTTATTCACATTCAGGACGGGGGATGGTACATAGCCGGGGCGGTCATTACCATGGTGGCCAGTTTTTTTATCATGGCCGGTCTGATGGTTATTTATCCCAACCACTCCCGGGTATTGAACTTTTTTGGTAATTACGTGGGTACGGTAAAAAAGGATGGGTTGTTTTTTGTCAACCCCTTGTACACCAAGCAAAAGATTTCATTACGGGCGGAGAACCTGCAGGGTCAGACCTTAAAGGTGAACGACCGGATGGGAAACCCCATTGAGATCGGCGCGGTAGTGGTTTGGCAGGTAGGGGATACTTATAAGGCGGCCTATGAAGTGGAGGATTATGAGGGATATGTAAAGGTTCAAAGTGAAGCCGCTGTACGCCACCTGGCCACCAGTTTTCCCTATGATAACCTGGAGGATGCCCATGCCGATATAACCCTGCGAGATGGGGGAGATAAAGTGAATAATATCCTTGAAAAGGAATTGGCGGATAAACTGGCCCCTGCCGGTATCATCATCAAGGAAGCCCGTATTGCTCATTTGGCCTATGCTCAGGAAATCGCCGGGGCCATGCTTCAGCGTCAGCAGGCCACGGCTATTGTGGCGGCCCGTACCAAGATTGTGGAAGGAGCCGTGGGTATGGTGGAAATGGCCCTGGAAATGCTTAATAAAAAAGACATCGTTTCCCTTGACGAAGAGAAAAAGGCAGCCATGGTTAGCAATTTGATGGTGGTGCTTTGTGGCGAACGGTCTGCTCAACCCATTTTAAACACAGGTACCTTGTACCAGTAATGGCGGCAATGAAAGAAAAACAAGTAAAAGGAAATATCATTTTCAAAGAGACACAACGCTTCAGCCAGGCCTGGTTCTGGCTGGTGTTGATCTCACCCATACTTTTGTCTATCGGCCTTACCATTTTCGCCGTATCCGGAAAGGAGTCAAATAAAAGTTGGTTTGTATTGCCCTTTGTCCTGGTCATAAACCTGGCCATTCTCTATGGGTTTTTTATTACGCGGCTTGAGTTACTGGTTACCGACTGGGCGGTCTATTACCGCTGGCGGCCTTTTAGCAAGAAATTCCGGCAGATATCCCGTTTTGATATCCTGGAGGCCAGGGTTCGCAGAAGTCCGTTTTTAACGGTAGGTTCAAAACGGATGGTAATTGGCTATGGCCATGTTCAGCATACAGGCACTTCCGAAGGGGTCCAGTTTCGGCTACATTCGGGTCGGAAGATTTTTATTGGCTCCGACAAGGTGAAGAGTTTTTACAGGGCCGTGGAGGAAATGATGCAGACCCAAACTAAAATCCATTAGCGTGAGCACCAAAAAGAGTTTTGTATTAAGAATAGATACCGATACTTATAAGTCGCTGGAAAAATGGGCTGCTGACGAATTTCGCAGTGTCAACGGGCAGATCGAATACATACTCCACCAGAAGTTAATTGAAGCAGGGAGAAAGAAGAAAGAAGAGGAGGAGAAAGCCAGGAATAAGAAGTAAAAAATATAAAATAAAAAAAGGAATAAGGAAGTGGGTTGTCCCTGCTTCCTTATTCCTTTTTAATTTTCCTTATATCTTAGAATCCCTTTTTCTGCTGGGCCTTTTGCATGGGGTTAATTCCCTGCGACTGACCACGGGCAGCCTGTTTTTGTTTAAACAGTTGGAATTTGGAAGGCTCTGCTGTGATCTCTCCCCATGAGTTGTTCTTCTCATTGATATCCGCTGTTTCACGGAGGGGGTCAAGTTTAACAGACTTCACTTTTTTATCTTTAACAAAGGTCTTCACCACTTTGGTTTCATTCTTTCTCCAGATCTGGGCTGAGATCCTTTCTATCTCTTTGGTGCCATCCTCATAGGTCCACTCAATGATCAGGGGCATTACCAGTCCGCCTTTGTTGCTAAAGGTCAACTCATACAAATGCTTGTCGCTATACGCTTTCTTGGTAGCCTCATCCATAACCTCAACACGAGGGGGATTTACCACTTCATATTTGGCGGTATCGTAAGGTTCGATACCACGGGCATAGCGCCAGTAGAAATCACGCAGGGTGGTATCTACATCGGTCTGGAAGCGGATATTCTTATCTTCCCGGTTTCTGATCTTGGAGATATCTTCAAAACTATTTACCTGTGGTTTGGGCAGGCCCACCTTGGTGGTGGTTTCTTTCAGCATGTTGGATACATCCGCTACCTCGGGTTTGGCATATTTCACGGTATCCAGGGAGATGTCGCAGGCATCGGTGCTGTAGAACCAACCTCTCCAGAACCAATCCAGGTCTTCACCACTGGCATCTTCAAGCGTGCGGAAGAGATCGGCGGGTTCAGGATGCTTAAAGGCCCAACGACGGGCGTACTCTTTAAAGGCAAAGTCAAACAACTCGCGACCCATGATGGTTTCGCGGAGAATATTTAATCCTGTGGCTGGTTTGGCATAGGCGTTTGGACCAAATCCGATAATGTTTTCCGAGTTGGTCATAATTGGTTCCAACTGATCCTTTGGCAGGCTCATGTAATCGGTGATGCCAAAAGCAGGACCCCGGCGGCTTGGGAATTTGTTGTCCCAGAGTTCTTCTGCCAGGTATTCCACAAAGGTATTCAGGCCTTCATCCATCCAACTCCATTGGCGTTCATCGCTGTTGATGATCATGGGGAAGAAATTGTGTCCAACTTCATGAACGATTACTCCGATCATCCCGTTCTTGGTGCCTTCTGAATAGGAACCATCGTCTTCGGTGCGGCCATAGTTAAAACAGATCATTGGGTATTCCATTCCGTTTGCCGCTTCCACGCTTTGGGCTACGGGGTAAGGGTAGGGGATGGTGAATTTGGAATAGGTCTTGATCGTATGGGCCACCACCTTGGTGGAATAAGGGCGATAAAGCCCGTAAGCCTCTTTGCCATATAAGCTCATGGCCATTACTTTCTTTCCTTCCACATTGACCGGCATGGCATCCCAAATAAATTTTCGGGAGGAACCCCATGCAAAATCGCGGACATTATTGGCTTTAAACACCCAGGTTTTCTTTTGGGTGCTCTTATTTTTTTCAGCGGCTTTGGCTTCAGCCAGGGTTACGATCTCTACCGGTTCTTTGGCAGTTTGGGCTTGTTTCCAACGAGCCAACTGCGCGGGGGTCAGAACCTGGGCGAGGTTTTGACATTCGCCGGTAGCGCCAATCACGTGGTCGGCGGGTACCGTCATTTGCACCTTGAAGTTGCCAAAGGTCAGGGCGAATTCACCCCGTCCGGTAAACTGGTGGTTTTGCCAGCCCTGGAAATCACTATACACACAGAGGCGGGGGTACCATTGGGTAATGGTAAAAAGATGGTTGCCATCTCCGGGGAAGAACTCATAACCACCCCGTCCGCCCAAAGTCATGCGGTCGGCAATCTTGTAACTCCAGTCGATCTTAACCACATATTGTTGACCAGGTTTTAGGGGAATGGGAAGGTCCACCCGCATCATGGTCTTATTGATGGTGTACTTCAGGGGTTTGCCCAGGGCATCGGTTAGTTTGGCGATATTAACACCATATCCATTGTCTTCTTTGGACCCCTGCATACGGTCAAGTGATTGAGGGCTTGCCTGGCGGGGGAGCGAACTGCCATCTTCATAGCCGGCATTGTTTATCGAACTGTGTTCGTTTTCGTCCAGTTGAAACCACAGATAAGTGAGCGTGTTTGGTGAGTTGTTAAAATAGGTGATGGTCTCACTTCCCGTCAGCTTTAGCTTGGACTCATCCAATTCGCATTTGATGTCATAATCAGCGCGCTGTTGCCAGTATTTAGGACCAGGCGCACCACTTGCTGTACGGTATTCATTGGGCGTGGGAAGGATGCTTCCCAATTGTTCGAACTTATTTCCGTGGTTGGAACCCGGATTGTTCTGGGTATTTTGTGCCACTGTGACCAGCGAGATGGTCAGAAGAAACGCACAAAAAACAATGACTGTCCTCATGTATGTATGGTTTTGTTTTATTGAAAACTATGTTTAATTACCAGGGCACCCGTTCCAGAGTCATAATAAACGCGATGCCAAAGACCGAGCCGGACACGAATTGTAAATAGGTAAGGCGTTGAACACGTAATAGCTGAAGAAAGATCCATGATACCAGCATGGCCAGAGCCACGATCATCAACTGCCCCAGTTCCAACCCCAGGTTAAACGCAAGCAGGTCGGCCACCAGGTTGTCATTTTTGCCCAGGATACTCTTTAGGTAATTGGAGAAACCAAGTCCGTGGATCAATCCAAAGAATAAGGCAAAGAAATAAATCAATGGGAAACGCGATTTGAACTCAAACCGCTTTACTCCCAGATTGGAAAGTGCCGTTATCAGGATCGTAACAGGAATAAGAAATTCGATCCAGTTGGAAGGCACATCCACATAATCCAACGTACTTAGCGCCAGGGTGACCGAATGCCCAATGGTAAAGGCAGTTACCAAAATGATCACCTTTTTCCAATCGGCTATAGAATACCTTAAGCAAAGAGCCAAAACGAACAGGATATGGTCATAGCCTTTCCAGTCGGCAATATGATCCTTTCCCATGTCAAAATAGAGCCAGAAATCCTGCATTTTTATAGAAAACATCAAAATAAATCAGACTTTTGTAATCTGACAAAAAAATATGTCAATGGTAGCAGGCTTATTTAAATGGTTTTCAATCGGAGTGCTGGCCCTCACGCACCCATTCTTTGTGAGTGTAACTGAGGTGGAACATAATGCCCGGGATAAGACTCTGGAGATCAGTTCCAAGATTTTTACAGACGACCTGGAAGCGGTTTT
>JAYRZH010000104.1:0-10423 GCA_041916555.1 Chitinophagaceae bacterium
GTTCCAGGGAAGAAAATATTATACCCTCTTTGGTATTGATAACAATACCGTCATGAGCAATAAGAAATGGATCGAAGTGCTTCATTTTTCTGATAAGGGAGAACCTCTGTTTGGCGGGCCCTTTTTCAGTTTTGCCAATGATACCATTCCAAAACCTGTACAAAAAAGGTTTCAACTGGAATACAAGGAAGATGCCCGCATCATACTAAAATATGACCCGGAACTTCAAATGATCGTGTTTGACCACCTTATTCCCGAAGATGGCGAACCCGAAAAAAAATGGACCTATATACCCGACGGAGATTATGAAGGTTTTCAATGGAAAAACGGGCAATGGGTACATGTAGAAAAGATATTCCACTTTAAATTGGAAGATGGAGAGGCACCGGTGGAAAAACCGATATTTAAAAGCGGAGGGAGTGGGAATAATAAATAAGGAATGAGAACGTGAAGGTCAATGCCTTTAACTTCCTTATTACTTATTATTTTTCTTACTTCTCCCCTACTTCCGTCTTACTCCGCACGATCTCCGTAAACTGTTGCTCCAGCCGGCGGATTCGGGCGTAAAGTTTTATTACCAGGAAAAGCAGGACCAGGATCGCGAGGTAAAAGATCATATCAGCTCCCCGGTTGACTCCAACCCAATGGGCGATACGTGTAGTGGTATCGGGAAAGATGACAAAGAAAACACCAACCCCTCCAAATATCAGGATCAGTACCAGATCAAAAAGCGTGGTTCTTAACCGCAGGTACATATATACGGCGATCAGGATCACAAAAGCGGCCAGAACGACCTGGATGATACTCATCAGCGGAATAATTTATATAAAATTAATTCAAATAATATTCGGAGCCCGTGCCTGTTTCCCTGACCCTTTGCCAACGAATAGTTGGTGTACCGGATATGAACGGGGTATTCGGCATAGGTGAGTTTCTTCCTGGCCACTTCAATCAATATCTCGGAAGCATGAGCCATCCTGTTTTCCCGTATGCGGATTTTGCTGGCCACATTCCGGTTAAAACACCTGAACCCATTATGGGCATCGGACAGAAGGATTCCAGAAAAGAAATAGTTGATATAACGGGCTAGCCGAAGTACCCATTTCCTTCCGGAGGGAACGGATGAATCGGAACCTTTGAGGAACCGCGAACCAAATACGATATCAACTTTCTTTTCCACCATTGTCTGGACCATTCCCTCTATATCGGAAGCCAGGTGCTGGCCATCGGCATCAAATGTGATAAAAAACCCGGCATCTTTTTTCAGCGCATAGTCTATTCCGGTTTGCAAAGCCGCCCCCTGACCCAAGTTGATTGGATGTCGCAAATAGTAAACCGGCAGGTTCTTCAATTGTTGGCGGGTATCATCGGTGGAAGCATCATCCACCACTACCACCGAATAGCCTTTCTCCAATACCCCTGCTACCGTCTCCTTTACCACAGCCGCCTCGTTATAGCAGGGTATGATCACAAATATGGATGTCGGAGGAATGGGCATTTAACGGAGTCCTTTTTTACGAAGTTCGTCTTCCGTAATATCAAACAAAAGAAATGAATGATCAAATTGTCCAACGGGTTTGAAGTGGTCGTTAAGCCAGGGTATCCTGTATTTTTCCATTAAACCCAGATAGGCATCCACCCCTTGTATATATTTTCCGGGCCGGGGGATGGAATCCGGAATACGGTAATCGGGATTCTTCCGGAGAAATGCTTCCAGGCGATAGGCCGATTGTCCAAAATCGATATTGGAGGAGGCCATAACTTTATAAACCTTTGAAGAACCAATCAATTCATTGTGATAGGCAATCAGGTTGGGATAAAACCGATAAAAAGTTAACAAGGTATATACACCCAGTACCACCCCTGCCAAATTCCTATACCGGTTCTTTGGGAGAAGAACCACCCAGGCGCCTGCGGCCACATACAACAAGGGATATATCATTAACACATGGCGGATGCCAACCTGGGAACGATTTGTCAACCCAAAAACAAGCAGTACGTAAATAACGATGGCCATTATGGCCAGGATCGTATTTTTAACCGGGGCGCTGATCTTCCGGGAAAAAACCAGGCAGGGAATCCCCAGTACCAAAATTAACACGGAAATGGGGGTTTTGAATAAAAAACAAACGAGGTAGTAGTACCAGAAGCCACCCCCGGTTCTTGTTTCTCCCAACAGGTAATTGGGGCCTGATACCTGGGGGTGCCCCGCACCCAGATCATTCATGTACATGGTGAGGTCAATACCTTCCAGGTAAGGCACCGGTAGCGGTATGGGGATTGATGACAAGAAACCCTGCCGGAGCTGAAGGAATGTTTTACTGTGAAAATGATAATCCGCCAGGGATTGGCCGGTTCCCTGAAAGAAGAAAGCGAGGTTTATAACGGCCAAAAGAATCATTGCCAGCCATCCCAATCTTAGCATGCGCTTACGCCAACCGGTACGCCACTGCCCTTTTGTTACCAGGAGAACCAACGCAACAATGCCGGTGATAAAAAACAAATGAAGAAGGGAAGGTTTTACCACCTGGGAAAGAGCAAGGCAAAAGGCAAACAAGGTAAACCGCCCCCACCCTTCTTTTTGGATAAACCGCCATCCTGAATACAAGGTGGCGATAGTAAAGAGGGCGGCATAGGCATCGGTGGTCAATAAGGTTTCATGGGCCAGCAGGTTTGGGCTGAAAGCAAAAAGGAAAAGGGAAAGCAGAGCGGCCTTATCTCCAAATAACTCCCGGCTCCACCCATAAATAAGCAATCCGGTAAGCAGGCAAATGAAGAGGGTAACATAGCGGCCATGAAGGATATCGCTAAAGCCGGCATCATTCTTTCTCAGATCAGGGTTGCTAATTTGTTCCAAGGCCCTGGGGAGGGCATTTAGGCCAGTTACGGGCATCGTACTGGCATCATCAAAGGGAAATACTCGCTGGGGTTGATGTTTCAGGATTCGTTTCCCATAACTCCAGTGGTCCATCTCATCATAGGTGAGGGAGGACTGTGGGATGAGAAAAATCCCGTTTATGAGGTAGGCCGTTAATATCAAGGCCACCCATATAGTTGGTTTGGACAACATCCTTAGGCAGCGTGCTACTCATCGAGTTTGAGTACGGCCAGGAATGCTTCCTGGGGTACTTCCACGTTTCCGATCTGGCGCATTCTTTTCTTACCTTCCTTCTGCTTTTCGAGGAGTTTGCGTTTACGGCTGATATCCCCGCCATAACATTTGGCAGTAACATCCTTGCGAAGCGCGGATATATTCTCCCTGGCTACGATTTTTGCGCCAATAGCCGCTTGTATCGCAATCTGGAATTGCTGGCGAGGCAGCAACTCTTTTAATTTTTCACAAAGTTTCCGGCCAAATTCCTGGGCGCGGCTCCGGTGGATCAGGGCGCTAAGCGCATCCACTTTGTCGTTATTCAGGAGTATATCCATTTTCACGATATCACTGTCGCGGTACCCGATGGGGTGA
Source organism: Chitinophagaceae bacterium (assembly GCA_041916555.1). Classification (GTDB taxonomy): domain Bacteria; phylum Bacteroidota; class Bacteroidia; order Chitinophagales; family Chitinophagaceae; genus SpSt-398. The sequence goes on from JAYRZH010000104.1 coordinate 3,467, forward strand.
TAGTCAAAGGAGGCATAGCCCCTGGTCTGCGACTTGAGTTTATCATAAAAATCAAACACGATCTCGGTAAGGGGCATTTCAAAGATCAGTTCCACCCGGGTGGTGGTTAAATAACTTTGGTTGATCAGGATACCCCGTTTACCCAGGCAAAGGGTCATGATATTACCAATGTATTCGGGTTTGGTAATGATCTGTGCTTTGATAAATGGCTCCTCGATCCTTTCGGTCTTGACAGGATCAGGAAACTCAGTGGGGTTATTTACGATCACTTTATCCCCGTTGGTGGTATAGGCGATAAAACTTACGTTGGGAACGGTGGTTATAACGGTTTGGTCAAATTCACGTTCCAGTCTTTCCTGGATGATCTCCATGTGGAGCATACCTAAAAACCCGCAACGGAAACCAAATCCCAGGGCCTGGGAGGTTTCCAATTCATAGGTCAAAGAGGCATCATTGAGCTGGAGCTTATCCATGCACTCGCGGAGTTCTTCAAACTCATCCGTATTGACCGGGAAGATACCGGCAAATACCATGGGTTTAACCTCTTCAAAACCTTTGATCAACTCGGGACTGGGGTTGTTGGCCAGGGTAATGGTATCACCAACCTTTACTTCTTTGGCAACTTTGATTCCGGTAATAATGTAACCTACATCGCCACAGGATACCTGTTGCTTTTCGGTCATCTTTAATTTAAGGATACCGATCTCATCCGCGCCATATTCCTGGCCTGTGGAAACAAATTTTACTTTGTCCCCTTTGCGGATAGATCCGTTCAGGATGCGGTAATAAACAATGATACCACGGAAGGAATTGAATACGGAGTCAAATATCAGCGCCTGGAGCGGGGCATCCGGATTTCCCTCCGGTGGGGGGATCTTTTCCACGATCGCTTCCAGAATGCCATCTACCCCGATTCCGGTACGTCCGGAAGCCAGTAAGATTTCTTCGGGTTTGCAACCGATAAGGTCAATGATCTGGTCCTTTACTTCCTCGATCATGGCCCCGTCCATATCTATCTTGTTAATGACCGGAATGATCTCCAGGTCATTTTCAATAGCCAGGTAAAGGTTAGAGATCGTTTGGGCCTGGATGCCCTGAGTGGCATCAACCAGCAACAAGGCGCCTTCACAGGCAGCCAGGGCGCGGCTCACTTCATAGCTGAAATCCACGTGCCCGGGGGTGTCGATCAGGTTCAGGATATACTCCTGTCCATTCTTGTGTTTGTAATTGATCTGGATCGCATGGCTCTTGATGGTTATACCCTTTTCCCGTTCCAGGTCCATATCATCCAGTACCTGGTCCATCATATCCCTTTCGCTGATCGTATTCGTAGCTTGTAAAAGCCTGTCCGCCAGCGTGGATTTGCCATGGTCAATATGGGCGATAATACAAAAATTACGTATTTGCTTCATGAATCACTTACCCGTTTATAAGACGGGCAAAGGTAAGCGTTTTCAAGGTCATTAAGTAATCCGGATGGTCTTGGTTCACAGTCGATTTGGCTGGTTTGCAAAAAAATACCCGCGAACAGGTCGCGGGCATTTCTGGTTATGGTTACTCGTCCTATTGATTTAGTCGGATGGTTCCCAGTTCGGTGTCACGGCCACGTCTTACCTCCACCCCGGAGATGGTGGTATCCCGATAGCCATTGATGCCATCTATGAACACATCGTAGGTGCCGGGTCGTAAACCCCTGATTTTAAACTCTCCTTCGTGGTGGTCAGGTCGGGCATAGCTGGTATCGTTGCCGGAAAGGGCATAGATAAACCCATGGGAGCCAACGGGTCTCACTTTTCCTTCTATCTCCCCGGTGCTGTGACGGCCAAAGGGTTTTAGTATCGGTTTTAACCAATACTTGCCATTGAATTTCCAGATGGAGCGTGCCACATCAAAATCGAGGAATAATTGCAGGTTGTTGGAAGAAAGGGAATCGAGGTGTTCTCTTTTGAGGTTCACGAACACGTAATTCAGGTTTGCGATTAGGTTGAGAGGATGTACTACACTATCCACCATCACCGAGTTATTGGTCCCCAGAACAAACTTGATCCTTTCAATACGTCCGTCAAGAACAAAGCCACTGGCCAGCAGGGTATCTACCCCATTCTGAAGCGTGAGGAGATTGTACACCCCCGGATTGACATCGAGTGTATCCCAGAATTCACAATTCCGGTAAAGGGAATCATGATGGTCATCGCAACCCGGATGATCGTCATCATCATCGCCCCATCGGCCCCGGTCACAGGTATCAACCTTTACATAAATCGCCTGGATATCGACATTAACCTGTTGGAAATCATAGGGCCCATCGACAAGGTAAACGGACAACTTATTCTGACCGGGAGGGATCGTTTCCTGGAAGGAGCCGTCCTTTTTACAAGAATATAGTATGGCGGAGAAGAGAAGGATTGCGCCAAGCGCGAGAAAGCTAACTTGTTTGGTTTTCATTTTTCACGAATTGAATGGAGGAAATATTTCGTCTCGGATGTCTTTAACCAAAAAAAATGCCATCCCATTCCCTTTTTCAGAATGTGGAAAATTTGTTACCCGATTATCCTGGAAAATGACAGACTTAAGACTTACCCATTTGTTTCAGGAAGGCGACATGGGAAGCTACAGCATAGCGAAGCTTGGGGTATTCAATATACTGAATGCCAAATTCCGCACAGGTTTGCCGGATCAGCTTGCTGATTGCCGGGTAATGCACATGGGAGATACGGGGGAACAGGTGATGTTCGATCTGGAAGTTCAAACCACCCACCCACCAGGAAATAAACCGGTTGCGGGTAGAGAAATTGGCGGTGGTTTTTAATTGGTGGATAGCCCACTCGTCACTCAGTTTGTTGGTAACCGGATCCGCATGGGGAAATTGTGTATCCTGTACGGTATGCGCCAATTGGAAAACGATGCTCAGTACAAAGCCGGCAACAAGTGCCAGCACCAGGAACCCGATAAGCCAGGGCATAAAACCCATCACAAGAATGGGCAATCCCACAAAAAGACCCATGTGCAGCAATTTGAAACCCCAGAAGGAAATATGTTCCTGCAAGGTCATTTTTTTCAGCACGACTTCGCCTATCCTGCCGGTAAAATATTTCCGGTAATCGGTGAAGAATATCCACCACAGGTAAAGCAGGGAGTAGGCGGCCCAGAAATAGAGGTGCTGAAAGCGATGTATTTTATAAAACTTCTGTGTATCACAAAGACGTAAGAAGGGACGTGCATCAATATCATCATCTACCCCATCGACATTGGTATAAGCGTGATGGATCACGTTGTGTTTTACACGCCAGAAATGGTTATTGGCACCCAGGAAATTCAGGGTCAGTCCGGCCAGTTTATTCACCGAGGGGTAGCGGCTGAAACTGCCATGGGCCCCGTCATGCATCACATTAAATCCAATGGCTGCTGTCAGTACTCCCAGCACCGCGGCTCCGATCAGGGCAACAACGATACCTGGTGTAAAAAACACAAGCCAAACATAGAGGGCAATATAAGAGAGGATCAGCAAGCCGGCCTTGAAGTATAATTGAAAGTTTCCGGTGGAAACCTTATTCGCCTGCACAAAGTAATCCGACACTCGTTTCTTCAACTCCTGATAAAATGAATCCCCTTTCTGGGGGAACTTTGGTACACTCATGAAATTCAATTAAGCAATAGGTGCAAAGATACATCATTTTATCCCTATATCCGTTAATAATTGACCGTAATTCCCTCAATAAACCCTCACATTCTCGTTTTGATCGAGGAGCCGCTGGACCAGGGTATCATCAAACACTTCATTTCGATTGGCAATGACCATGCGCAAGAGATCATGTATGGTAACCACGCCCACAAATTTCTTGTTGTCATAGGCAAGCAGATAACGGGTCTTGAAGGTGTCGATCTTGTTCATGCATTGTTCAACGGTATCACCCAAACCAATGATCGGAAGATCAACCGACATCACTTCCGCAACTGTGGTGGTGGAGCTTGACCGACCTTTTAAGGCCACATTGCGGGTGTAATCCCTTTCACTAAATATGCCTTTGAACTGGTCACCCTCCATAACCACGAGGTAACTCAGGTTGACCGAATTCAACATCTGCAGGGCCTCGATGACAAGCGCCCCAGGAGAAATCTGGTTAAAAGACTTGCTCTTCTTTTCGAGTACTTCCTTGACGGTCTTCATATTAGAAAAATTATAGGCCTAATATCGTATTAATTGTTAATAAAAAAAATGACCCAAACAACGGTGTTTAACAAGTGTTCGCAGATTCATAACATTTAAACCCTTAAATTCGTGAAAAATCGTTAACCACCATGGATTTGCACCAGTTGTTCGAGCAAGCTGTAGCCGACAGTAAGAATCTCAGTGAAAGGCCCAGCAATGAAACCCTACTCCAGCTCTATTCCCTTTACAAGCAAGCCACGGAGGGTGATGTAAATTCCCCTGCCCCCAATCCGTTTGATTTTGTGGCTAAGGCCAAGTACGAGGCCTGGGTAAACCTTAAAGGAAAATCCAAAGAAGATGCCATGAAGGAATATGTTAACCTCATGGAGAAATTGCAGGCCTATTCCAGTTGATCCAGTAACTGGTCATAGATCATTACATACTGTTTCCCGACCTTTTCCATCCCATATTTAAGACTTGATTCACGGATCCGTTCCGGATCAAAGGTTATGCGCCGTTCTGCCAGTTGTTCCAGGGCTTCCGCCAGGGCTTTAGGGTTGTGTGGTTTTACAAGCAACCCATTCACACCCTGTATTACAAGCTCCTGCATCAATGCCGTATCCGGAACTACCACCGGCACCCCACAGGCATTGGCTTCTATGATCACGCAACCAAATGTTTCATACCTGGAATAAAGCACCAGGGCATCTGCCCGGGCCAGCACCCCAGCCAGGGTTGACTGTGGCTTTTCCCCATGAAAGACGATCTGTTCTTCCAACCCATGCTCCCGTATCCACTGGTGTACCTCCGCGGTATCGGGCCCAAACAGGTCAAGCCGAAATGCCACCCCCTTTCTTTTCAAGGTTACCAGGGCCGAAAACAAGGATTCTGGATCCTTTTGATAGGTGAGCGTGGAAATATGCACCAACTGAAGGATTTCCTCCCGGCTTGAACGGCTTACCGGTTTAAAAAGAGAATGATCTACCACATTGGGTACCACTTCAAATTGTATATGTGGCCAATGCTGTTTCATGGCCTTTCCCAGGTATTTGGAGACAGGCAATACCAATTCCGTATGATCCATGATCCTGGAGATCAGGTGTTGCTCAGCATAGGGAAGGTCAAACAAATTTAGTTTTGCTTCGGGTAAGTGAATTGTCCACTGCTCAGTGAGCACAAATGGCACGCCCCATCGCTTATTGATCCATTTGGCAATAAGCCCGGCTTTGTACACTACATGGACATGGACTAGATCGGGAAACCCTCTTTCCTGAAATAACTTTTTCAGTGTTTTCCGGTAGAGCCACATGAATTTCCATTGGGAAAAAAGTTTGTCAAAAAAAGGGATGGGGAAACGCGGACTGGCATAATAGAGTATGGTTTCGGTTAACCCACCCTGTACCTTTTCCACCAACCTCGTAGTTTTCGTCAACTTCCTTTCCCTGTCACGAATCACATGGAATACCTGTACCGGCACCTGTGGAGAAACCGAACGGGCATGACGCTGTATAAAATCACCATCATAGGGAGTGAGTTCGGTGGGATACCAGGAGGGCAGCCAGAGAATGTATTTCCGTTCTTTGATTTCTTCCATTTATCGGTTGTTCTTTTTCCAAAACGCCATAATGGGGCTTTTTGTATGACGCCTAAACTGGATCATAAAATACAACGTCGTGAGCGAATAAGCAACCGTATTCGCCCAGGCAGCCCCATTGGACCCATAAACAGGTATAAAAGCCGCATCGGCCAGGGTGATCAGCAACAGGCAAAGGGCCGATCCGGCCAGGTTCACCTTTAATTGGCCCATGGCGGAAAACCAGGCGGCCAATATCAAGGTAATCCCAAAAAAACAGTACCCGGGGAGCATACGCCAGAGTGCCCCAAATCCCGGCATAAAGGTTTCAGGCATCAGGTACCGGTAAATCAACCAGGCCACCAATGGTATCGCCAACACCAAGGCCAGGTTCCATTTCACCAGGAAGCGGGGATATGCCAGAAAATCATGCAGGGGCATAGCCCCCTCTTTCCGTGATAAGGAGGGTATCAGCAGGGCGGCCAGGATATTGGGCACCACCCAAAACAACTGCGCGAAACGGTTTGCCTGGGCATAGATTCCCACTTCAGATTCGCCAAAATAATGGTCAAGAAACCAGAAATCGATCCGGTAGGCAAGGAATTGCAGGCCATTGGTGACGAATACCAGAAAGGAAAAAGAGAACAGGGACTTGAGATCGGCTCGGCTAAGCATACCAGGGCGATTATCCGGCACGGTAAAATGAAAGGCAACGGTCAGGGAAAGACCTTGGATAAATGTAAACGCGGCAAAAAGCGATAATGGGTCTTCGACCTTAACCCCTTTCCCCTGATAAGCCCCAAATAGAAAAACAACAAAGACCAGGGAAACAATAGCCAAAACTTGGTTAGCCCGGGTTGCCTTATGCGCGGCATAAAACAGGGAGCCCCATTTTTCCATCAAAACAATGCCTGTAAAATATAGAACCTCCAGATATAAATAGGAGTTTCCTTCATGACCTGTCAGCAGGGTTTGGTTCATCATACGCACACTAATCCATTCCCCTGCGCCAAACAAGATCAATTGTACCAGCCCGGTTAAAATAACAAAGGAATACCCTGCGCGGGGGTTTAGTCTTTCCCCTGCCCAATGCCACACCAATGCCGCGTCAGTACCCAGTCCGGTAAAAATCAAAAGAACAGCCGCGTTGACGATCATCAGTGATAAGCGGCCAAACAATTCTGTTCCCGAGATGGCGGCAATCAGGAGACCTGCCAGAAAACTCAGCCCCATG
>JAYRZH010000105.1:0-1109 GCA_041916555.1 Chitinophagaceae bacterium
TATTCCTGCTCGCCCTTTCCACCGATCTCGACAACTATAAAAAAATCCAAAACCTTGAAACCTTAACAGAAGTGGCCCGGGAAGAAATCCGAACACTTGACCATGACTTTTCCTTCCGTAAAGAAGGCATTGAATTCCTAAACCCTACCCATCCCTACGCGCACGACCTGGATATCCTCGGTCATGCCTCCATATTTCAATTCCTGAACCGGTGTGAATCCGAACCCGGACAGGTTATTTTCTCCCAATGGCTGCTTCTACCGGCTTCCACTGTTGAGATCAGGGAGAGACATACTGCCCTGACTGAATTGGCCGGTAAACCCGATTGGCTTGCACAATTTCAGGCGCATGGACGCCTGCACCCGGTTTCCCTTAAAACCCAGGCGGCTGTCACTCGCTGGATCGCAGAACCCTTGAAATTTAGCACCCATGGATTTTATAAAATAGTCCGGTGGGTACTACCCCTCCTTTCACTTTCCAACCTTTTGGCCTACTCCCTGGGTTGGATCAATGGCAGCCAGTTCTATCCCTTTCTGTTTTTGTTCTTTATCCTGTCCCTGCTATTTAGCCGACAGGTAATGCCTGCCTATGTCCAACTGAATAAGATCAATGAACAACTCGCCACCCTCTCCTATTGCACCGGCCATTTGGAACAACTCGTACCCACCTCACCCTTCCTATCCCATCAATTGAACAGGTTGAAACATGGTCAGGAAAAAGCATCGGGCATCCTGAAAAAACTGCAGAAGATCATGGACAGGCTCGACTACCGGCTTAACCCCCTTGTTTTTTTGCCATTGAACACCTTTCTATTCTGGGACCTTCAACAGGTTCTTTCCCTGGAAAAATGGAAATCAGTCTATAAAGAAAATGTGCTGGATTGGTTTCGCGTGTATGGAGAAATGGAAGCCCTTGCTTCCCTGGCCCGGATAAAAGTCAACCACCCGCAATGGGTTTTGCCGGTTATATTGGATAAGGATAGGGTTTACCAGGCAGAGGAATTGGGTCACCCACTAATCCCCCACCCTAAAAGGGTAAATAGTTCAATTTCCATTACAGGGGAAGCGCAAATTGCCCTGGTGACCGGAAGCAATATGGCAGGTAAAAGC
>JAYRZH010000105.1:1119-10401 GCA_041916555.1 Chitinophagaceae bacterium
TTGTGCCACCCTCTTTGACCTGTCGCCCTGGAAGGTAATGAGCAGTATGCGGATCAGCGACAACCTGGAAGAGAGCACTTCCACCTTTTATGCGGAACTAAAGAAACTCAAAGCCATCATCGAGGAAGTTAATAAGAAAGAGAATATCCTGATCCTGTTGGATGAGATCCTCCGCGGTACCAATTCAGCCGACAGGCATACAGGATCTGCCGCACTGATCAGGCAACTCATCCGTCACCAGGCCACAGGGTTGGTGGCTACCCATGACCTCGAACTCGCCGCCCTCGCAAAAGAATTTCCGGCAAAGATCAGCAACTACCACTTTGATGTGCAGGTGGAAGGGGAAGAACTCCACTTTGATTATAAACTGAAGGAAGGCGTTTGTCGGAGTATGAATGCTTCGCTATTGATGAAAAAAATCGGGATAGAAATTTGAGGTATGAACCACAGAGACACGGAGGTTTTATCACCACAGAGACACAGAGACACGGAGAATTTTTAATAATACATTCTTTGATTTTAAATAGATAATTAGTTTGGGAGGCTACTATCAGAATAAAATATTACCTCCGCGCCTCTGTGTCTCTGTGGTGATAAAACCTCCGTGTCTCTGTGGTAAAAAAAACCCGTGTCTCCGCAGTTCACCCAAACATTACTTAAATATCCTCCAAATATCCAGCCCCATCGCATAAGCCATCAACCCAATCAGCAGGACCATTCCCACCATCTGGGCATACTCCATGAATTTATCACTTGGCTTGCGACCTGTGATCATTTCTATCAGGGTGAAGAGGGCATGACCACCATCCAGCGCAGGAATGGGCAACACGTTCATAAAGGCCAGGATGATGGAGAAGATGGCTGTCAGTTGCCAGAATGACTGCCAATCCCAGGCACCCGGAAAGATACCCCCGATGCTCAATACACTACCCAGCGATTCGCTGGCTTTGGCCTTTCCGGTAAAAAGTTGTTTTAATCCTGTTACATAAGCACCCAGGGTAGACCAGCATTCACTGAATCCGGCTGGTATGGCCTCAAAGAAACCATAATGTTCCTTTTCGATATTAAACCCTAATTTTTTCAGGCTCCGGATACCCACTCCCATCTGTCCTTTTTTGTCAAGGGCTACGGGGATCATCAGGGTGTCCTGTTGACGCAGGATCTGTAGCTGGATCGTGGTGTCCTTTAATTTCTCGATGACTTTTCTAAACTGGTGATGGAATGGCGTGGAAATGCCATTGACACCAATGACCTGATCGTCCACTTTTAACCCCGCTTTCATAGCATTCGATTTCTCGGTAACACTATCTACAATAAAGGGGTAGCGGATCCCGGTAAAGGCTCCGGCCTTGCGCGTATTCAGTTGCTTGATCAATTGATCGGGAAGCGCCAATGTGATCAGGCTGTCCCCTCTTTTCACCTGGAGCGATTTGGCCTCATTCAATACAATACTGCGTCGTAACTGACCGGGATAAATGTCTTTGACCGTAGTGGTATCCACTTTCAGGATAATATCCCCATCGCGAAGACCGACAGACTGTGCCAGGCTATCGGTGGAAATACCATATTTAGCATTGGAAGGGGGGATATAATCTTTGCCCCAAACCCAAAGAATAAAAATAAAAATGATGATGGCAAGAATGACATTGACCGTAACCCCACCCAGCATGATGATCAAACGTTGCCAGGCTGGTTTGCTGCGAAATTCCCAGGGCTGGGCCGGTTCTTTCATCTGCTCTTTATCCATGCTTTCATCGATCATGCCTGATATCTTGACATAACCGCCAAGGGGAACCCATCCAATACCATATTCAGTTTCACCCTTTTTCTTTTTAAAAATGGAGAACCAGGGGTTAAAGAAAAGATAGAATTTCTCAACCCGGCATTTGAACCATTTGGCCGGCAGAAAATGGCCCAGTTCATGAAGCAGGATCAGTATGGAAAAGGAAAGAATGAATTGTGCGGCTTTGACTCCAATAACACTCCAATCGATGGCTAGTAGCATATTGTATTACTTCGTTTATGATTTTCCCGGTGTCCGCATGGGCCATGGATGCGAATGCAGCGGGAACGTTTAATGTTTATAGTTTAATGAGGTCGGCGGCAAAGGTACGGGCCTCCCCGTCGCTCTCAAAATACTCCTCCAGGGTGGGTTTTTCCACAAAGGGCACGCGTTCCATGGTTCTTTCGATCACATCGGTCATATCGAGGAAGCCCAACCGGTTGCGTAAAAAGGCCCATACGGCTATTTCATTTGCAGCATTCATGATGCAGGGAAGGTTCCCTCCTTTATTCAGGGCGGCAATGGCCAGTCCGAGGTTCCGGAAGGTGCGAATATCCGGATCTTCAAAGGTGAGGGAGGAGAATTTTCGGAAATCAAACCGGGGAAACTGATTGGGAATACGGTTTGGGAAAGCCAGGGCATATTGAATGGGCAGTTTCATATCGGGCAGTCCCATTTGGGCCTTGATGCTGCCATCTTCAAACTGCACCATGGAGTGGATGATGCTTTGGGGGTGTACCTGTACCTGGATCTGATCGGGTTGAAGGTTGAACAACCATTTGGCTTCAATCATTTCCAACCCTTTGTTCATAAGGGTGGCAGAGTCCACTGATATTTTCGCCCCCATTTCCCAATTGGGGTGTTTCAGTGCATGTTCACGTTTTACATTAACAAGAAAATTGGGTTTCTTGCCCAAGAAAGGTCCACCGGATGCCGTCAGGATGACCTTTTCAATCCGGTTCCTGGTTTCTCCCACCAGGCATTGAAAGATGGCTGAATGTTCGGAATCAACGGGAATGATGGGTACCCGTTTTTCCACCGCCAGGGCCATTACAATATCACCGGCCACCACCAGGGTTTCTTTATTGGCCAGGGCAATCGCTTTACCGGCCTTGAGGGCGCTGATGGTGGGTTTTAATCCGGCATACCCTACAATCGCGGCCAACATCATGTCATACACATCCAGGGCGGCTACTTCTTCCAGGGCTTTTTCGCCGGTAAAGACCTTGACATCGGTGCCGGAAAGCGCTTCCTTAACCCGGGTGTACCTTGATTCATCACCGATCACCACCATATGCGGTTTGAACTGAAGAGCCTGTTTGATCAGCAATTCATCATTGTGCTGTGCGGTGAGTATCTCTGCCGAAAACAGATGAGGGTTAGCGGCAATCACTTCCAGGGCCTGGACACCGATCGAACCGGTGGAGCCAAAGAGGGCGATCCTTTTTATAGACTTCTCATTCGTCATTCGTATTGCTTAATTCAGGGTCCAGGGACTGAGTTCATCAGCGATTTTCCGGTCATTGCTCAAACGGGGAACCTTGTTTTGCCCACCCAGTTTACCCTTTGATTTCATATAATCAATGAAACCGTTCTTTCGAACCGGGGTGATTTTGAGCGGGGAAAGGATATTCCCCCTGATCAGGTCATCGTAATATATGTTTTTCCGGCGAAGTTGTTCGTCAACTTTTTGCTCAAAGGCCTGGAGATCGGAAGGTAGCCGTTCAAATTCGATGAACCACTCGTGAAAACTCTTTCCCTCCCCTTGCTGGATCAGGGGGGCTACGGTAAACTCAGTGATACCCAGTTTTTCTTCCTCCGCCGCGCGAAGCAGGCTGTATTCCACCTCCTCGCCGATGACATGTTCCCCAAAGGCGGAGATAAAATGTTTGATGCGCCCGGTCACCACGATACGGAAGGGGTCAAGGGAAACAAACCGAACCGTATCACCAATATTATATCCCCATAGTCCGGCATTGCTGTTTATGATCAGCGCATAATTCTCGCCTAGCTTTACTTCCCCCAGGGTAAGCCTGGTAGGGTTGGGGTCAAAGATCTCGGCAGCCGGTATGAATTCAAAGAAGATCCCGCTATTGGTATTTAATAGGAGGCCTTCTTCCTCCTGGGAATATTGAAAGGCAAAAAATCCTTCCGAGGCAGGGAATGTTTCGATCGTGTCTATTTTATCACCAATGCTCTCAAACAACTTGGCTTTATACGGTTCAAAATTTACTCCACCATGAACCAACACCCGGAAATGCGGGAAAATCTCTTTAATACGTTTTTGCGTTTGATTGGTCAGCCGGTCAAAATACATCTGCACCCAGGGGGGTATGCCGGAGATGAGGGTCATGTCCTGTTTGATGGTTTCCTCCACAATGCTGTCGAGCTTGGTCTCCCAGTCTTCGATGCAGTTGGTCTCATAACTCGGGAGTTGATTGGTGCGGAGGTACCTGGGGATATGATGGTTGACGATTCCGCTCAACCGGCCGGTAGGGATACCCCCGATCCTTTCCAGTTCGGGTGACCCGGAAAGAAAGATCATTTTGCCGTTGGCAAAATCGGTATTACCCGTTTCCGCCATATAGCATAAAAGGGCGTTTCGGGCTGAATTGATATGGTTTGGAATCGATTCTTTGGTAATGGGGATGTATTTTACCCCGCTGGTGGTGCCGGAAGTCTTGGCAAAATAGATCGGTTTCCCCTTCCAGAGGATATTGTCCTTCCCCTCCTTGATTTTCTCGATATAGGGCTTGAATTGCTCATAATCCCTCACTGGGACCGCCTGGCGGTAGGCCTGATGGTCGTTAACCTGGTCTATTTTATGATCTTTGCCAAACAGGGTCACCCGGCCGGTTTTGAGGAGGGACCGGAAGATGGCTTCCTGGTCCTGAACGGCCGTTAACATGCCCTTTTTCAGCGATTTATGCACATAAGCCGCAAAGGGCTTGGCTAGGAATGACTTGATTTTCATTATAAATTTGGAATAGCGGCGGATAAGGGCTTACAAATATAAAGGTTTGGGGTGGTTGAACAGGGTTAAAATTGGGTCATAAATCTTTGATCTTCTGTTTTGCCAGAATGCAAAATACCCTTACCTTTGCCTCCCGTTTTTTCGGGATTAAAACCAAGGAATCATGTTCGCAGTTGTAAAAATAGCCGGTCAGCAATTTAAGGTCGCCAAAGACCAAACCCTGTATGTACCCCATATCGAGGGTAACGCCGGTGACAAAGTGGAATTTGCCGAAGTGCTGCTGGTGGATGCCGATGGCACCCTCACCGTAGGTGGCAATGTAAAAGCAAAAGTAAAGGCCGAAATCGTTGATCACGTTAAAGGTGACAAGGTTATCGCTTATAAACAAAAAAGAAGGAAAGGGTTCCGCAAACTGCATGGTCACCGTACCCAGTACACCCAGATCCTTATCAAAGACATCAAATAATTAAACCGACGTTAACTCAATAAACTTCTTCTCATGGCACATAAGAAAGGTGAAGGTAGTGTAAAGAACGGTCGCGATTCCCAGAGCAAACGCCTTGGTGTAAAGATCTACGGTGGCCAACCTGCTACCTCCGGAAACATCATCGTTCGCCAACGCGGAACCGTTTATCACCCCGGTAAAAACGTGGGTGTTGGTAAAGATTTTACTTTGTTTGCCCTGGCCGATGGCCTGGTTGAATATAAAAAAGGGAGAAATGACCGGACCATCGTTTCGGTCAATGCTGTAGAGACGGCTTAATAATATGTGGAAAAATTTTTTGACGGTTTAAATAATAATTATATTTTTACTGTCGATAAGTTTTTTTACTAACCTTAAATTCAAAAAAATGGCAACAAAGAAAAAAGCAGCTAAGAAAGCCGCTCCCAAGAAAAAAGCCGCTAAGAAAGCAGCCCCCAAGAAAAAAGCTGCTAAGAAAAAAGCTGCTAAGAAGAAGTAAGTCTAGCTTTTTTGATCGAATAGAGTCCTCCGGTAACCCCGGGGGACTTTTGATTTTTAGCCCTCCCCGCTTCCTATTAAATTGCAGCCATGGACAACTACACCATTGCCGAACAGTTTGCCCTCCTCGCCAAATTAATGGATATCCACGGAGAGAATTCCTTTAAAAGCCGAACCTATTCCGCCGCAGCCTTCAATATTGAAAAGCTACCTGTTCAACTGGCCGATGTTGACCGCTCCCAGTTGTTTACCCTAAAAGGTATTGGCGATAGCGTGGGTAAAAAAGTGATTGAATTGCTGGAAACCGGTGAACTCGAAGCCCTGAAAACCCTGCTGGAAAATACCCCCGTCGGTGTGGTGGAACTGCTCCAGATAAAAGGACTTGGTCCAAAAAAGATCCATGTGATCTGGAAAGAAATGGGCATCGAATCAGTGGGGGAATTGCTTTATGCCTGTACGGAAAACAGACTTACCCGCTTCAAAGGTTTTGGTGAAAAAACCCAGAAGAATGTCCAGGAAGCCATCGAATTCTATCTTCATCACCAGGGTCATTTTCTCTTTGCCCAGGTATTTGAGGTTTTTGACCAGGTCAATAACTACCTGCAGAAATTATTTACTCCGCACCCGGTAGCGGTAACAGGTGCCTATCGCCGTCAGGATCCGGTTATTGAAGAACTGGCCTTTGTGGTAGATCAAACCAATGAATGGATCAAACCTAAATTTCAAACGGCCCATCCCCCCGAACTGCTGGAAGATTCCCCCGGTCTTCTGGTCTATAAGTTGCAAAACGGACTAAAACTCCGCTTACATACGGGTCAGGGAAATTTTGCCGGGCGCCTGTTCACGACTACCGGATCTGCCGAATTCCTGGCTGGTTTCCAGGAAAAATTTGGGATCGATGCCTCTACCCTTTCGGGCACCAATGACCTGCCCCTGTTTGAAAAAGCAGGTATCCCCTTTATCCATCCTGCCCTGCGGGAGGATAAACAGATCATCGAAAAAGCCATTACCAATCAACTTCCCAGCCTGATCCAGGCAAGTGATATCAAATCTATCATCCACAGCCATAGCAATTGGAGCGATGGAAGCAATACCATTGAAGAAATGGCCAATGAGTGCATCCGCCGGGGATTGCAATACCTGGTTATTTCCGATCACTCCAAAGCGGCGGCTTATGCCAACGGGCTTACCGAAGAACGTATCCGGGAGCAACACCTGCATATCGAAGCCTTGAATAAAAAACTGGCTCCATTCCGCATCTTTAAGAGTATAGAATGTGATATTCTCAATGATGGCAGTATGGATTATTCGGATGATATCCTGGCCAGTTTCGACCTGGTCATTGCCTCGGTACATAGTAACCTCACCATGTCGGAAGAAAAAGCCATGACCCGCTTATTAAAGGCCATCTCTAACCCCTATGTCACCATCCTGGGGCACATGACCGGCCGGCTGCTCCTGAGCCGCAATGGATACCCTGTCAATCACGAGGCCATCATCGATGCCTGTGTCAAAAACAAAGTGGTTATAGAAATCAATGCCCACCCGCGCCGGTTGGATCTTGACTGGAAATGGATTGGTCCTGCCCTTGATAAAGGAGCCTTGTTGTCAATCAACCCCGACGCCCATGCCCTGGACGGATTTGATGATATCCGTTTTGGCGTATTGGCCGCGCAAAAAGGCGGACTGACCAAGGAAAGAAACCTGAGCAGCTTTAGTTTGGAAGAGTTTGAGAAGTTTATTGGAGAAAAGAAGTAGGAAAAAAGAAGGTTCTTCATTTCCTTTTTCCTGATTAGTGCTTAATTCAACAGGGGTAATTCCACATGAAAGACCGTTCCTTCCCCGGGTACGGTTTCAAAACGGATCTCTCCGCCGGCCTGTTCCACAATGGTTTTACACATGGCCAATCCCAATCCTGTTCCGGATGATTTGGTGGTGAAATTGGGTATGAAGATCTTGGTTTGCATTTCAACCGGGATGCCTTCGCCATTGTCCCGTACATGAATGGTTACTTTCCCTTCTCCTTTGTCCTCGGTAATACGGATATGCGCCATGCCTTTGGATGCACTGGCCTCAATGGCATTCTGAAACAGGTTGGTAAATAACCGGTTCATTTGGGTCTTATCGGCCCGGATCAGCAATTTCTGGTGTACGGGTTCCCATTCAAACAAAACCGCTGAATTGGTCTTATACAAGTCACAAAGCGGGGCCAGCACTTCATGAAGGTCAAAGTACTCGATATTCAGGTTGCCGATATTGGCAAACTGGGAGAAGTCGGCCGCGATCTTTGACAGGTGGTCGATCTGTTCCACCAGTGTCCTGGCCACATTGGAAGACAATTCCTTCACATTATCCGCATTGCCATTGATCGCTTTCTGCAGGTACTGGATACTTAGTTTCATCGGGGTCAGCGGGTTCTTGATCTCGTGCGCCACCTGTCGGGCCATTTCCCGCCAGGCCCCTTCCCTTTCGCTCTTGGCCAGGGCCGAGGCGCTTTCTTCCAGTTTCTTCACCATCTTATTGTATTCCTTCACCAGACCGCCAATTTCGTCATCCCGCTTCCAATCGATCTCTTCGTTGGTGGTACCCAGACTGATTTCCTGCATCCGTTCACTGATCAACAGGAAAGAACTGGTGATCCGGTTAGTGATGAACAAGGCAATTGCCCCCGCAATCAGAAAAATAAAGGCATTGAGGTTAATGATCGTGATCAGAAAATTGGATATCTCCTGGTTCAATTCACGCTGCGAAAGAAAGTAAGGGATATTGAGATAGGATTCCACCTGTCCGGCATCATTTCTCACCGGGGCGTAGATACTGGAATAACTCAGGGTTCCCAGTTGTTCCCTTTGCACATAGGGAATCTGTTTAAGACGGCTCAGGTGGTAGAAAGCAACCGGATCCATCTTCTTGCTCAAAAACCCTTCATTGTATACGAGGGGTTGGGAGGTGACAGCCAGATTGCCCCGGAGATCATACACGTTTACATCCACATTATGGATTTCGGCCACCTCTTTTACGAGGTCCTGGATACCGCTGTTGGATACAGAATCATTGATGGACAAAACATCATCAAACATCCGGTGATCGGTCAGTCTCTTTTGCATTTCGCGTACCATGATCCCCATGGTGCGGCTTAATTTGTCATTATTGCTACGTTCAAATCGGTTGATAAAAAACCGGATCGTTACGATACCGATCACCAGGAAGGAAATAAGGCTGATCAGGATCACGATGCTATGGACCTGGGTACGGATATTTAACTGGAAAAGTTGTTTTAGTTCCTTGCGTCTGTACACAGCTATGATCAGCAGGGAGATCAATCGCAACAGGCTTACCAGCAGCAGGAACACGCAGAACAGCCAGGAAAACAGGGTGATCCCTTCTATGATCGATTCTCTTTTTTTGGCGATCACGACCACTTTCTCCGCTCCGGCCCTGTACCAGAGTTCATCATAGTCACCATTCACCCGTTCATCAAATTCGGTGCGGGGAATTTCCGCATCGGTCAGGGAGGTGGGAAACGGATACTTATTAAAGGGGCTGATGAGGTTCTTCTGTTTA
>JAYRZH010000106.1:0-10083 GCA_041916555.1 Chitinophagaceae bacterium
GCTTTCCATACCTCCGGCAACCACCAGATCGGCATCACCCAACAGGATGCTTTGTGTAGCCTGGGCAATGGCTTTCATGCCGCTGGCGCATACTTTGTTTACGGTGGTGCAGTTTACTTCATTGGGAAGTCCGGCAAATTTTGCGGCCTGTCTGGCAGGCGCCTGTCCCAGGTTTGCCTGTATCACACAACCCATTAACAGATCCTGTACCTGATCGGTTTTAACCCCAGCCCTTTCCAGTGCCCCTTTTACCGCAATGGCACCCAATTGGGTGGCGGAAAGTGATTTTAAAGAGCCACCAAAACTTCCCATTGGGGTACGGACTGCTGCAAGCACATAAACTTCTTTCATGATTCGTTGGATTGAAAAACAAAGATAATAAATGGGAAATTGGTCTCCTGGAAATCTGATCAGTATGAAACCTTAATAGATGAAGATTTCCGAATACCAATTGGTATTACCTGATCAGCAGGAAGCTCCCCTTTAGCACCACCCCGGTTCGCATTTGAATAAAATAAACAAAGGAACCGGTAGGTTGGGGCTGGCCTTTATGTCGCCCATCCCAGTTGACCCAGTCATTGGAAACAGCATAAACCATTTCTCCAAACCGGTTATAGACCTGTACCCTTGCCCCGAGGGAAGGGTCAAGAAATGGAATTCGCCATCGGTCGTTTAAACCGTCATTGTTGGGGGTAAATGCGGTGGGTACAAAAATGCCTGCCACTACTTTAATGGTCATGGCATCGGAGCGAGTGCACCCAAAAGATGACAAGGCATCCAGGGAATAGGTTATTTCATTTGGAGGTCGTGCAATAGCGGATAAACTGGCAGGGTCACTGAGAAAATTGCCCGGTGACCATCGGTAAACAGGATCATCACCGGTAACGGTGGCCGCCATTTTAATGGAATCTCCAATAAACATTACCCGGTCTGGGCCAGCATTGACCAGTGGTTTTGGCCTTACATTGATAATGATGGTGTCACTCGCAATGCGACAGGCTTTGATTCCGGCAGAGCTGAGTTCGGTTACAGCCAGGCGATACCAATAGGCCCCAGGGTTCACGGGACCAACCTGGTAGTTTATGGAGGTGGCACCTGGAATATCCAGCCAGGTTTTCCCGGAATCGTTGCTTGACTGCCATTGGTAAACCGGCGCTACATAAGCCGAGGAAATATCGGAGGTAAAGGAGTAATTACGCGTTTCTCCTTCACACACATCGATTGTATCACTGTAACCTATGACCGAGGAGGTAATGGTTGGGCCACAGGGTCTGAAAGTTATATCATCAAGCGCCAGGTCATTGCCATTGCCACCCGGGGCATTGTTTGTGATCCGAAGTACAATAGCGGCATTGGTAAGCGGGGTTGTAAAATAAAATCCATATTGTACCCATTGAGGCCCCCCGGTTTCAGGAATATCGCCGGTGGAAAAAGATTGAAGAATAATGCCGGAAGTACTTTCTATGCGAAAAGTGAGGTTTGGCCGGATACCAGATCTGTTCATCACATTCATTACCCAGGCCGCGAATTCATAGGTGGTATTTGGGCAGAGATCGGTAACGGTGGAAACGAAGAAGTCACCTGGGGTAAATGAGGCATTGACGAGGAAAAAATTGCCATTACCGGTATGGTCATTGTTTACCGTATGCCAGGAATTGCCAAAGCAACCGGAGGTTCGGTTGGTGATTGTATAATACCCGTCATCCGGGCAGGAGGATGCCGTATAAGTATAGGCAGATGGAGGAGCATATCCACCCGTCCCCGAACCTGACCCAAACGTAATATTAATGACAGGATCGCCCAGGCTCCCATTGCACAATTGTCCATAACCCTGGATGGTTCCCGATAAAACCAGGATACCCGGAATGAAAAAGTTGCGGGCAAGGATTTGAGCAATTTGGCGGAACATCGTTTTTGGCTTGGGCAGCTAAAATAGGCTGTTTTGCGCCAAAGTTCAATGAGTCATGACAAGGATTTTCCGGAGAAAAATCATATTCCCATTTTTTTCAATGCCATTTCCAAAGGGCAAAAGCGGGTAATGCTGGACTGAAGCAGGTTAGCCCCAACAAAAACAGTTAACCACGCCCAATCGGCATCAACATATCTGGCCAATATCAGGCTGGTTAATATCAGGGTACCCGCCACTGCCCGGACAATGCGTTCTCTCATATAGTATGTTTATTCATTTTCAACTGAAAGAATAAAGGCATGTACCGGAAACCGGTTGTGCCCGTCTTCATTGTATTCTTTGATCAATTGGCGGGCATAGCCTGCCGATTCCTGGGAAGTAAAGCTGAAAAGCACCAGGGATTTAAATTCCCCGTCAAGGGAACCAAACCAATCATCCATTAGGTTTTCATCGTGTTCATTTTTTACACCCGTAGTCTCCATATAGCTAAAGACCCGGATCTGTGCTTTTTTTAGCAATTGCATTACCTCGGCTTTATAGTCAATGAGGCAGGTGACGAAGAGTAGTTTCATGATCTGGCGTTTTTTTATTCACGATGTTTCTTCTTCAACATTTTGTAGTATAGCAGGGGCACAACCAGCAAGGTCAGGAAGGTGGAAGTGATCGTTCCTCCCATCAGGGAGATGGCAAGGCCCTGGAAAATGGGGTCAAACAGGATGATGACGGCGCCGAGTACCACGGCTCCGGCGGTAAGCAGGATGGGTGTGGTTCGCACAGCCCCGGCCTCAATGATCGCTTGTTTTAACGGGATTCCCTCTTTTAACCGGATATCGGTAAAGTCGATCAGCAGCACGGAGTTTCTTACCATTACCCCCGCCAGGGCGATAAACCCGATCATGGATGTGGCTGTAAAAAATGCCCCCATCATCCAGTGACCAAGCACAATTCCAACCAGGGATAGGGGTATAGCCGCAAGCATCACCACCGGTACCATGAAATTCTGGAACCAACCTACTATCAGCATGTAGATAATGATGATCACAACCACAAAGGCGATCCCCAGGTCGCGAAACACTTCATAGGTGATCTGCCATTCCCCATCCCACTTCAGGGAATATTGATCTTCAAATTCGGGTTGATGGGTATATTCCTCTTTGATGGTATATCCTTTTGGCAATTGGAGGCTGCCTAAGTTTTCGGAGATATCCATCATGGCATAGGATGGGCTTTCCAAATTCCCGGCCATATCAGCGGTCACATAGACCACTCTTTTTTGGTTTTTCCTGTAAATGCTTTTTTCCGCCAGGGTATTTCGTATTGTTACCAGGTCCCCAATGGGAATGGTCTGTCCACCCTGCCCGGTTACTTTCAAATTTCGTAGGTCATCCAATGAACTCTTATCCGCATCACCCAGTTGAAGGGTTATATGCACAGGGTTATAGGAGGAGGCGGTATGCAGGTTGCCCACTACGGCACCAGAAAGGGCGGATTGTAAGGTAGCCACTATCTGGGCAGGTACTACACCCATGCGCATGGCTTTTTCCTTATCCACTATAAAATCATACTTAGGCTGATCGGCTTCCACCATCCAGTCCACATCCACCACATCCTTTGTCTTTGCCAACAGGTCCTTTACCTGGCCGGCCACCTGAATTTGCTTCTTGTAATCGGGGCCATAGATCTCCGCGACAATGGTTGACAATACAGGAGGACCCGGTGGTACTTCCACGATTTTGGCGTTAGCCCCATATTTTTTGGCAATGACCTGGATCTCGGGACGGAGTTCCTTAGCGATCTGGTGGCTTTGCTTTTTGCGTTCGCCTTTATCAACCAGGTTGACCTGTATGTCGGTCACATTTTGCCCTCTGCGCAGGTCGTAATGCCTTACAAGCCCGTTGAAACTTATAGGGGCCGAAGTGCCAATATAAAGCTGGTAGTCACGAATAAGGGGTTGCCGGGAAATATAATCGGCAATATCCCTGGTAACGGCGGCTGTTTTTTCCAGGGTAGTTCCTTCCGGCATATCGATCACTACCTGGAATTCATTCTTGTTGTCAAAGGGCAGCATTTTTACCGCCACTGTTTTGGTGTAAAATAATCCCAATGATATAAGAAGAATAAGTACTGTGCCGAAAATAAAAGTGTATCGTTTCCACCTGGTCTCCAACAAGGGTTGGATAACGCCTTTATAAATTTTATAAATACCCGATTCTTCCAACCGGTGACCCTTGGAGGCTTCGTGTTTGATTCCTTTTTTCTCTTTTTCGCGCAGAAACAGATAACCCAAATAGGGGGTTAGGGTCAGGGCCACAATCAGGGATAACATCATGGCTATGGAGGCGCCAATGGGCATTGGGCTCATGTATGGCCCCATTAACCCGGAAACAAAAGCCATGGGAAGCACCGCGGCTATAACGGTAAATGTGGCCAGGATGGTTGGATTACCCACTTCATTGATCGCATATATGGCGGCTTGTAGCGGTGGCAGGCGTTTCATTTTAAAATGCCTGTGCATGTTTTCCGCAATGATGATGGAATCATCTACAACAATACCGGTAATAAACACCAGGGCAAAAAGAGTAATCCGGTTTAAGGTATAATCAAGGAAGTAGTAGGCAAACAACGTGAGGGCAAATGTCACCGGTACAGATAGAAATACCACGAGGCCGCCCCGCCAACCCATGGCCAGCATCACAAACAGGGTCACTACAACAATGGCAATGAACAGGTGAAGCAGCAACTCCCCTACTTTTTCCGAAGCCGTTTCGCCATAGTTGCGGGTAACCGACACCTGTACTTCAGAAGGGACAATTTCTTTCCTGGCATTTTCGAGTTTGGCCTGTATCTGCTCCGACAATCGCATGGCATCCGCCCCCTTCCGTTTGGCAATGGAAAGGGTTACTGCAGGATATTGCCCCCCATAAGTTTTACGGCTGGTGTCTTCCTCTCCATAGCCAAACAACACATATTGATTGGGGGTTTCTGGTCCTTCTTCCACCCGGGCAACCTGTTTCAGGAAAACCGGTTGTTGTTGATTGGAGCCCACCACCAGGTTAGCCACATCATCGGCTGAGGTCAGGAAGTTCCCAGTTTCCACCAACAATGCCGAATCTCTGGATAAGAGGGTGCCCGCTACCACCTGGGCATTGCTGCCCTGAAGTTGCTGGCTGATACCCAGGAAGTCAACCCCCAGTCCGGCCATTTTTTCTTTATCCAATACAACGTTGACCTGGTGTCCACGTCCGCCAATGATATTTACATCCGACACATCGGTAACTTTCTTGATCTCGTTGGTAAGGGCCTCCCCCATCTGACGGAGTGTATGGTCGTCGTATTTTTCACTCCAGAGTGTAATGCCCAAGGCAGGTACATCATCAATAGACCGGCTTTTCACCAGCGGCATGGTCACCCCCTGGGGAAAGCGATCCATATTTTTCTCCAGTTCATTATAAAGTTTGACCAGGGAACGCTCCACATCTTCTCCAACATAAAATTGTACGATCAGCATGGCCTGACCCTTCATGGAGGTGGAGTACACATATTCCACTCCTTTAATATTGGAGATCATTTTTTCCAGCGGGGCGCTAACCCTCGACTCAACCTCTTCCGGTGTGGCTCCCGGGAAACCGACAAAGATATCGGCCATAGGAACCTGGATCTGAGGCTCCTCTTCCCGGGGTATCAGCATGGTGCTATACCCTCCAATGAGAAGAAAGGCCACCATCAACAGGATGGTCAGTTTGGATTTAATGAACGCATTGGCTATTCTACCGGATATTCCTTCTTGCATATACTCGTGTTATTCGGATGAAATGGGTTGGGTATGGTATTTTTATTTTGTGCGGACCGGCGCCCCGTTGTATAAGGGGGAATCGGAATGAAGGATATAAGCTTCCTTGGGAGAAAGCCCGGATAATACTTCCACCTTGTCGCCATAGGTTTTACCGGTTCTTATCCAGCGGAGCAGGGCTGTTTGCTGGCTGCTAACGGTATAGAGGCCGGTCAACTGATCTTTTTTAACCAGGCAACTGACAGGGACCAAAACGGTTTCAACCGTTTGTGTCTGGCGCTTTCCTGTTGGGAAAATAACATCCACGTACATACCGGGAAAAATGCCTTTACGGTCTTCTTGCGACAGGCTAAGCTTAACCTGGTATTGTCCACCGGTGAATTGAGAAGAGGGGCTGATTTCCACGATCGTCGCAGAAATGGTTTTTCCCTGAGAACGTATTTCAACGGTGGCCTTATCCCCTTTTTTTATCAGGGGAATATCGGATTCACTAACGGTAGCGCTCACTTGCAGCTCACCAGTTTGTTCTACTGTGATCAGGGGCATGCCTGGATTGGCCATATCCCCTTCATCAGCCGAGCGAAGGGTTACCACCCCGTCAAAGGGGGCAGTCAGGGTACTATAGGTCATCATCGCGTTCACTTCGTTCTTCATTTGTTTGGCAGCATCTAACCTGGAACGGGCCGCATTGTATTGAAGGGTCACATTATCGAGTTCTTTGGCCGTAGCGCTTTGTTTATTGAAAAGGTTGGTAAACCGTTCATAGTCCCTTTGGGCATTTTTTAAATGAGCTTCCGCTTCCGCAATGGCGGCCAGGGTTTGTGCCCTTTTCGCCTGAATGTCATCACTGTTGATGGTAGCCAGGGCCTGCCCTTTTCGAACAGGGTCACCGGGTTTGACATAAATCCGGTTAATGGTACCCATGATCCGGGTACTTACCTGGGCAGTTTGCTTGGATTGGGTACGACCGCTAACCCGGATTCCTTCACCCGAGTAACCTTCCGGAGAAGACAGGGTAACAAGTACTGGATCGGGGTTTTTTCCGGGCTTTTCATCATGGTCTCCACTACAGGATAAAAAAGAAATAAGAACAGATAGTCCGATTACTCGGGTTAACAGGGAATACACTTGCATACCTTACAGGGATTTATTATTTGGAGGATTGGGTTAGGAATCGGAGTTGGGCGGCTGCCAGGTTACGATGGGCCCTGGCCTGAACCCAGCCTAATTTTTGCTGGGATAATTGTGTTTGCGCAAGAAGGACATCAGTGCTGTTGGTCAGTCCTTGCTCATACCGGTCAAGCAGGATGCGGAGCGATTCAGAGGCAAATTTCATTGATGCCTCCTGCCGGCGTATACTTATTAAGGCATCGCCATATTGACGGGTTACCTGGTCCAGTTCAACCTGCCCCTTTTCTTTTTGGACATCTAATTCCAGTTTCATCCGTTGTTGTTCCAGCGATTGGGTACGGGTTTTATTTTTGATCTGATTGCCTTTAAATAAATCCCAGGTTAATTGCAGTCCAGCCAGGTAAGAGCCCGATTTCATGTCTAGGGCACTGTTGTCATTGAACTGGTAGGATCCAAAGGCATTGACCCGGGGAAGCATTCCCATTTTTGTGGAACGGATCATTTTTTCGCTTGACAGTATTGCTTTCTCAGTGGCCAGGAAATCGGCCCTTTGTGCCGGAAGGGCATTGGTGAAAGAAATGGGATCCTCTGTTTCCTTCATGGGTTCAACAGCATAAAGCACACCTGTTTTTTTCCCCATCAGAAAGGAAAGCTGGTCAGACAGGTCCTGCAAGCCGCTCCGGGTTTCAGCCAATTGGGTCTGCAGGGTGCTTTGCCAAACCTGCACATTCAGGGCATCTGATCGTTGAAGCAGTCCTTCCTCTACCCTGTTCTGGATAAACTGGTAAAGGGAATCAGCCGCTTTTTTTGCCTGCAACAAAACGCCCTCTGCGGCATAAGTGGATTGGAGTTGAATGTAGGTCATCTCAACTTGCAAGCTGATGGCCTCGGATGTGCGCTGCCGGATGAGTTGGTAAACCTCTATTTGCTCCTTGGCTGCCTTTCTGGCCATGGACATATCCAGGTTTAACAAGGGCATTTTAACCATCAGACGGGTGGTGAAATCGGAATAACCACCCGGGTCATTAAGTTTTGCCGGATCGAAATCGGAAGCCCGAACCGATTGCTGCTGGAGTTTGAACCCAAACACATTTAAGGGATTGTTGCTGCCCAGGGCCGTATAGGAAAATTCAGCCTGTGGCAAATAGATCGCATCGGATTCCCTGTACCTGGATTCCGCGATACGAACATCAGTACGGGCCAGCCCGATCTGTTGATTATGCGCCAAAGCCGAATCAATGGCCTGTTTCATAGGCAAGGGTACGGCCTGATCCTGGGCCATCGAGGTAAAAAAGGATCCAAATAGAAAAAGGCAACTCCAGATTAGTTTGACAATACCATTCCACAGGTGATTCATCATCGTGAAAAATTTTGTGCAAAGCTATTTTTCGGTATTGTAGCCAACCGTGACTAACATCACGAAATAAGGCGAAGGAGAAAAGACGGTACTGTATTTGTGTATCAAATACAAGGTAATTCACCAAAAAAACGGGGAAAAAAAACTTATTTTTCGGTTATATTTTGTAAGTTACTATGTGTTGATGTATTGGTTGAATGACTACTTTTACAAAAATTATATTTTATGAAACTCTTTGTTGCCGGCCTGCCCTATGATATGGATGATGCGGAGCTGGAAGAATTCTTTGACAAGTTTGGCAAGGTCCTGTCAGCCAAGGTATCCATCGACCGTGAAACTGGTAAGAGCCGGGGTTTTGGATTTGTGGAAATGCCCAATGACGATGAAGCCAATGAAGCTATTGAAAGCCTGAATGAACTCCCTTTGGGAAGAAACAAGGTAATGGTGGTTAAAAAGGCAGAAGACCGTCCAGGCGGTGGCGGCGGAGGTTTCCGTGGCGGCGGCGGTGGCGGCTTTAATAAAGGTGGAGGAGGCGGTTTTAACCGTGGTGGAAGCGGAGGATATAACAAAGGTGGCGGTGGTTATAATAAAGGAGGAGGATATAACAAGGGCGGCGGTGGCGGATATAACCGGGATAAGGACCGCAATTACTGATCAAGATTAGAAGTCTCAACTTTTGAATACCAGCGGGGGGCCATCCCCCGCTTTTTTATTTGGGTGGAAAAGAGGCCTCTTGGTCTTAGTTAGCCACAAGTTTTGCACATTGCCTTCCCGTAATACTACGATGATTTGCAACCCTACGGGTCCGTTTCGCTACTTTTAGCGCGTAAAACCACCATGAACATGAATTGGAGAAAACGATTGAAATACCTGGTGCCCTGCGGCCTGGTTCTATTCGCTTGTAATACAGCCATTGCGCAGTCTGACTTAAAATTGAAATACAAGAACTCCACCGTTTATGCGGGTATTGAGGTAGGCTCCAAAGGGGTTAAGTTTAGCCTGCTGGAAATGGGTAAGAATGCCAAAACAAGCGGAGCCATCAACCCTTTGAAGGATTCCACCACGAATACGGATTTCATTTCCTTTACGGACAGCACGTTTAAGGCCACCCTGAATGGACTAACGGGTTTATATTCCACAGCCCATGCTACTTACTCAGTTCCCGCCGGCCGCATATTTACCGTAATCAGCAGTGGGGTTAAGACCATGGCCGATAAGGAAAATAAAAACGAATGGATCAATCGGCTTATCGATTCATTCCGGGTAAGGATCGGAGACCCCAAACGTGATGTGGCGGTGATAGATCCTATTGGAGAGGCCAGATTATCTCACCTTGGCATTGTTCCCAACAACCGGCGTTTTACCACGTTCCTGATTGATATCGGTAGTGGCAATACCAAGGGTGGCTATTTCCCGTATGGTAACCTGAGTGAGTTCAAACTATTTGAGTTGACCTGGGGGACAAAAAGTACGGGCAATGCGGCAGAGAAAGCCTGTGGCGATGACCATACTCTCGATAACTATCGCAGACAGCTAAACCGGGTATTGAACGGTGCCGAAAACAATGAGATCATTTATGCCGTTAATTCCAGTGGGGCCTACCCGCTTAGTGATAATGTGGCTTTTAGCGGCGGAATTGCCTGGGCTGTAGCCACGCTGATGTATCCCGAAAAAACCGATGAGGCCGTGATCAATGTATCCTACCAGGATGTTTTGAAATTCAGCGAACGGTTATACAAAGAATACAATACCCTCTCGGATGGGGCCATTGTCAAGTCAATTACCAATCCGGCTGTTGACAAGGCCCTGGTGGCCAAAAATGTCAAGACGGTCAATAAAGTATTTGACCAGCGGGCGATGTTGGCCGGTACCGGGTTATTATTAAAAGTCATGCGG
>JAYRZH010000107.1:0-10056 GCA_041916555.1 Chitinophagaceae bacterium
ACCAACCTCGTCAATACCTCCCAGCAGCTTAAGGTCTCCAAGGCCGGTACCGTGGGTGATGTGCGCATCGTGGATTCGGCCGCTGCCGCCAGCGAACCGGTGGGTTTGAAGAAACCGGCGATCCTGGCCATCGCAGCTCTGCTGGGCCTGATTGCAAGCATGGCGATCATCTGGATCCGGCGTTCGCTGCGGGTTGTGGTTGAAGACCCCGAAGTCATCGAATCCAAACTCGGCCTGCCGGTTTACGCCACCGTGCCGCACAGCTCCGACGAAGTGGCGCTATTTAGCCGCGCCCGCAAGTCGAAGGGGCCGGGTGAATTGCTGGCCGTGACCAACCCCGAAGACGACGCCATCGAAAGCCTGCGTGGCCTGAGAACCACCATTCACTTTGCGTTGATGGACGCCACGCACAACTCGCTGCTGATCACCGGCTCCAGCCCGGGCCTTGGCAAGAGCTTCATTTCCAAAAACCTCGGCGCCGTGCTGGCCCAGGCTGGATCTCGCGTCGTGATCGTCGACGCCGACTTGCGCAGAGGCCACATCAACAAGGAATTCGGCCTGCGTCGCGAAGTGGGTGTGAGCGAATATGTGGCCGGAACCGTCTCGCTCGAAGACATCGTCAAGCCCACTGCAGTCCCCAACCTGTGGGTGGTAACAACCGGCCAGATTCCGCCTAACCCATCCGAATTGCTGATGCACCTGCGTTTCGAGCAATTGCTCGAACAACTTGGTAAACAGTTCGACACCCTGATCGTCGATGCCCCGCCAATCCTTGCTGTATCCGACGCCGCGATTGTCGGCCGCCAGGTTGGCGCCACGCTGATGGTTGCCCGTGCCGGGCACCACCCGATCCAAGAACTGGAGCAGGCTGTCAAACGCCTGAATCATGCGGGCGTTCAGGTAAAGGGGTTTGTGTTCAACGATTTGAATACCGATCGGCAGCGGTATAGATATGGGTATAAGGGATATGTCTACCGTTATTCCTATAAAGGCAATTCCTGATTTAATGAAGTGCGTTTATTAGTTTTTTGATTTTAATTTGATCTGGATTTATTCGTATTGGTTTGTGTTGATATAATTCGGGTCTGATGCTTCAGGGTTTTATGATCTCCCGGCTGGACGTTTTTTGATGACCATCCGGGTTTTTGCAGTGCTCAAGACGAGAGGAATGTGATGTTTAAGGCAGTCAATGGCCGTAAGATCCGGGTCGGTGTTGTGGGTTGTGGCCGAATTTCAAAGAATCACTTTGGTTCGATTGAAGCTCATTCCGAGAATATGGAAGTTGGCGCTGTCTGTGATATCGATCCTGTCAGGCTTGCAGAGCACGAACAGAAATATGGGGTTAAGGGCTACTCCCGTATGGAAGACATGCTGAGCAATGAGAGCATCGATCTCGTCGCTCTATGCACGCCCAGCGGCCTGCATCCCGATCAAGCTGTTCTTGCGGCCAGCTATGGGGTGAACGTAGTTACCGAAAAGCCCATGGCGACCCGCTGGCAAGACGGCGTGCGCATGGTAAAGGCTTGTGATGATGCCCGGGTTCGCCTGTTTGTCGTCAAGCAGAACCGCCGCAATACAACGCTGCAGATGTTGAAGAGGGCCTTTGACGAAAAGCGTTTCGGCAAAGTTTACATGGTGAACATCAACGTTTTCTGGACCCGGCCGCAAGAATATTACGACGCTGCCAAATGGCGCGGAACCTGGGAACTCGATGGTGGCGCGTTCATGAATCAGGCCAGCCATTACGTTGATTTGGTTGACTGGCTTGTTGGGCCGGTCGAATGCGTTCATGCCATGACTGCAACGCTCGAGCGGAATATCGAGGTGGAAGATTCCGGCGTGCTTAACATCCGTTGGCGTAGTGGGGCTCTGGGCTCCATGTGCGTAACCATGCTGACTTACCCGAAAAACCTTGAAGGCTCGATCACCATCCTTGGCGAAAAAGGAACGGTTCGTATCGGTGGCGTTGCGGTCAACGATATCCAGATCTGGGATTTTCAGGATAGTCGCGATTACGACGAAGACGTGAAGAAGGCAAACTACGAAACGACTTCCGTTTACGGTTTTGGACATCCGCTTTATTACGCCAATATCGTTGATGTATTGCAGGGCAAGGCCGAGCCCGATGTAGATGGACGCGAAGGTCTGAAATCCCTTGAGGTATTGATCGCCGCTTATCTGTCGGCACGTGACGGTCGACAAGTGTCCTTGCCCCTCGAATACTGATCAGGCAGGGCAATGGACATCGGAATTGCCGGCGGCGGCATAAATGGTCTTTGCTGTGCATGGGTTCTTCAGCAGCAGGGCCATACGGTTCATCTCTATGAGCGGGACCGGATCGTAGCGGCAACGAGTTCAGCATCGTCCAAGCTTTTGCATGGAGGCTTGCGATATCTGGAGAACCGGGAGTTCCGTCTGGTTCGTGAGGCTTTGCGAGAGAGGGATGCCTGGCTTGAACGCGTCCCTCAGCTCACAAGCCCTTTGCGCCTTGTCCTGCCTGTTTATGGTGATAGCCGCCGGCCACGCTGGATGATGGGCATAGGGCTTTTCCTGTATGACCGTCTTGCAGGCAAAAGCATTTTGCCTGCATCACGCTGGCTATCGGCCAGTGAGATTCTCCGACGTGATCCCGCCTTTCGCTCCGAAGGACTAAAGGGTGGCTATGAGTTCTCGGACGGGCAGATGGATGACCATGCCCTTGGTCTGTGGGTAGCCGAGCAAGCAAGGGCTGAAGGCGCTGTAATCCATGAGCAGTGCGGCGTTCGTGCTGTATCCACAAACGGAAGCATTACGCTTGAGGATGGAAGCGTTCGCCAGCACGAAAGGGTGCTTAATATTTGCGGCCCGTGGGCAGAACGGCTTCTTGAAAATAGCGGAATCAAGTCGCCCTACAAGCTCGATCTGATTCGCGGAAGCCATCTGGTATTGCAACAGCCTTGCAATCAGGCCTATCTGCTCGAAGTGCCCGGAGAGCGCCGGATTATCTTTGTGCTGCCCTGGAAAGGCCAAACGCTTGTCGGGACGACCGAGGTGCGACAGGAATTGGGCAGCCCCATCCGCTGTGCTGACGAGGAGCGCGAATACATGCTTCGTATTCTTAAGCATTACTTTCCAGCGCTTGAGCTTGGCAATGTTGAAATGAAGTCATTTTCCGGTGTGCGACCGCTGCTTCGTTCGGCAGACGATCCATCCCAAGCTACCCGCGAATATGCCCTTGATCGAAAGGGCGCCCTCATCAGCGTCTTTGGCGGCAAATGGACCACCGCCCACGCGTTGGCCCGCAAGGTTTCTAACCAGATTCAGTGAGTCATTCATGAGCAACTACACAGTACATCCCACTGCCATCGTCGACGACGGCGCACAAATTGGCGAGAACTCCCGTGTCTGGCACTGGGCGCATATTTGCGGCCAGGCCGTCATCGGCAGCGACTGCTCATTTGGCCAGAATGTTTTTGTCGGCAACAAGGTCGTCATCGGCAACAACGTGAAGGTGCAAAACAACGTCTCGGTATACGACAACGTCACGCTAGAAGATGACGTCTTCTGTGGCCCGAGCATGGTGTTCACCAACGTCTACAACCCGCGCAGTGCCGTCTCCCGCAAGGATGAATACCGCAACACTCTGGTCAAGCGGGGCGCGACCTTGGGCGCCAACTGCACAATTGTTTGTGGCAACACTGTTGGTGAATATGCCTTCATCGGATCCGGTGCCGTCGTCAATCGAGATGTGCCGGCCTATGCCCTGATGGTTGGCGTGCCTGCACGGCAGATCGGCTGGATGAGCGAGCACGGCGAGCGCCTGGATCTGCCTCTTGAAGGCGAGGCTGAAGCAAATTGCCCAGCAACAGGCAATTTGTATCGCCTCGTTGGAAAAGTTTGCTCGAAGTCTGACTGACCACTGCCACTTGATGCGTGCTCGCCTGAACAGCCTTCGTCAAAACAGTTTTGTCCGATCGGTCTCGGTACTGGTCGGCGGAACTGCGTTCGGCCAGGCGATCACCATTCTCATTCTGCCGATTCTCACCCGTCTTTATACGCCGAATGATTTCAGCGTCCTTGCTGTCTATGTAGGACTGCTGGGTATTATTTCCGTTGTGGCTTGTCTGCGATTCGACATCGCGATTCCCCTGCCCGAGCGGGAGGAGGAGGGTATAAACCTTCTTGCTCTGGCCTTGTTTTTTGCATTTTCGGTTTCGCTGCTGCTTGCGATTCCTTGCCTTCTTGCGCCGGAATGGGTAGTCGGGACTCTGAAACAGCCTGCGCTTAAGCCTTATTTGTGGCTTCTGCCGCTGGGCGTTCTGCTTATGAGCGTCTATAGCGCGCTGCAGTTCTGGGTGACTCGGCAGAAAAATTTCCGGCTGATAGCGCGTACCCGCATAACACAATCGTTAGGTGGAGCTGTGGCGCAGTTGGGGTTCGGCTGGGCAGGGCTAGCTCCGGCCGGCTTGATCGTTGGGCAGATGATTAGCAGTGGCGCGGGTGCGTTAGGTCTTGGATGGAGAACCCTCGCTAATTCTCGTGAGCTGCTCTCTAAGGTCAGCGTGACAGACATGCGCCGACTCTTCCGTGCTTACGACCGCTTCCCGAAGTACTCGTCCCTTGAATCCTTTGCTAATAATGCGGCCATTCAAGTACCTGTATTGATTATTGCAGCCGCAGCGCTGGGGCCGGAGGCGGGCTATCTGGCCTTGGCTATGCGTGTGATGCAGGCACCCATGGGGCTTATTGGTGGAGCAATCGGGCAAGTATATTTATCAAGAGCGCCTGAAGAGCATAGGGCTGGTCGTCTTGGCGTCTTTACTGCAAGCATTCTTGGTGGGCTGATGAAAACCGGAGTTGGGCCACTGGCCTTTGCCGGCATCGTTGCCCCAAGTGTCTTTGCGCTTGTCTTTGGCGGGCCGTGGGGCCGCGCCGGTGTGTTGGTCGCGTGGATGACGCCCTGGTTTATTTTTCAGTTTCTCGCCTCGCCTGTATCAATGGCGCTGCATGTAACTAACCATCAGAAACAGGCTTTTCTGCTTCAACTGTTTGGGCTGGTGATGAGGGTGGGCTTTGTCTTTTCCGTACTTCACTTTTATCGCTCAGGTGTTGCCGAAGCATATGCCGTTACAGGATTCGTCTTTTATTTGATTTATCTGATCTTGGTGCTGAAGGTTGTTGGATGCAGGCTGTCCGATATTTCACCTGAGATCAAGAAAGCCTTCGCATTTATCCTGCCTTGGTGTGTCGGCGGGATTCTCTTTAATTTAATTTTCGGAATAGTTAAAAATGGACTTCATTGATCTGAAAACCCAGCAAAAAGCTATCAAGCCGGAACTCGATCGCCGTATCGCCGCTGTGTTGGCCCACGGGCAATACATAATGGGGCCGGAGGTTGCCGAACTGGAACGTACTCTGGCCGACTATGTGGGAGCCAAACACTGTGTGACAGTTGCCAGTGGCACCGAGGCTTTACTGATTGCGCTGATGGCCTTGGGGGTAGGGCCCGGCGATGAAGTGATCACAACGCCCTTTACCTTTATTGCGACTGCGGAGGTGATCGTGTTGCTTGGTGCGACTCCGGTTTTTGTCGATGTTGATCCGCTTACCGCTAATATCAACCCGGCTTTGATCGCAGGGAAGATCACTTCCAGAACAAAGGCAATCATTCCGGTAAGCCTTTATGGGCAAGTGGCCAATCTTGATGAGATCAATGCCATAGCTGCTGCCAATGGCAATATTCCTGTCATTGAGGACGCCGCTCAGAGTTTTGGTGCTACAACCCACGGAAAACGCAGTTGTGGCGTTTCGACCATAGGATGCACTAGCTTCTTCCCAAGCAAGCCCCTGGGCTGTTACGGGGATGGTGGCGCTTTATTTACGTCCGATGACGCTATTGCCCAGGCTGCGCGGGAGATTCGAGTGCATGGCCAGAGCAAGCGCTATGTGCATACTCGTATCGGTGTCGGTGGCCGTATGGATACGCTGCAATGCGCCATTGTGCTGGCTAAATGGCCGCGTTTCGAGTGGGAAGTATCGACTCGGGGAGCGTTAGGGGCTAATTACATGGATTTGATTCATGCTCAGATTCCTGGTGCCAAGGCTTTGGAGTTTGAGGAAGTGGGCTATGAACTGCGAGGTTTGCGAACGTTGGCTTTGCAGCCTGGTTGCACGTCGGTTTATGCCCAATACACGGTCCTTGTCCCCAATCGTGAGGCTGTGCAGGCTAAGCTGCTGGCCGTTGGTATTCCCACCGCTGTTCATTATCCGGTTCCGATTAACGCTCAGCCTGCTTATGAAAAGCTCAGTGAAGGAGGAGAGACTCCTGTTTCCGATTGGATGGCTAGGCATGTGATGAGTTTGCCGATGGGGCCAGATTTGCTGAAGAGTGACATGGCTTTAGTTGTGGAAGCTTTGAGAAAAGCGTTTTCCTAATTGGATTCTAGATTTCGATTTATGGATTCGCTGGTTTCTTGATGTTTTCTTATTATTGAGCGAGGGCCGCTCGTGTCCATATTTTCAAATGTAAGAATGTCCACTAGAAACTTGGGGCTTTGGTTTGTAGCTACATTTTGCATATTGCGAAGCGTGGAGGTTTTGTGGCTACAAGCTAAGCTGCCTCTAATTCAATATTCTATAGCGGCGGCGGCTGTTTATTATTTTGTTCTATATTTTTCCGCTCAAAAATGGGGGGGGCGGATTTCGAAACTAGCAATTCAAGTTGCAGTTTTGTTTTTTTTGATTTTTTTAGCAACTTTTTTGCAAGTGCTTGCCTTTGAGAATTTAAAGGATGAAATCGGTAGGTTTTCGCATTCTTTTTTAATTCAGAATTCGATTGTTGTGACAACATGGTTTTTTGCTGGAGCCTCGGCTGTTTTTTGTAATCAAAGGCTCTCGCGAGCTTACGCAATTCTTTTGCTAGGCATTTTGGTTTTTTTGGTTTTAATTGCAACGGGTTTTGGTTTTGTAATTCCGTATTCTTCTTTTGAGGAAGATGGCTCCTTTGAGGTAATGAACCATCTTTTGTTGGCCGAGTACATGGTGTTTGTTGGGTTTTTAGGGTATGCGGCGTCGCCGAATAGGTTTGTAAAGATTCTAACTTTTTTTGCTTTTTCTTATGTTATGTTTTCTGGCGGGGGGCGATCGTCTTTTTTGATCGGCCTTTTTTCTATGCTGGTTTATGAGTTTCTTTTTGGGGACAAGAAGTTTTTCTTTATTTCTGTCTCTTTTTTTCTTTTGGCTTTGGTTCTTCTTTTTTCGCAACTTGATTTTTCTGACCCCGCTGTTCAACGTATGTTAATGGCGGACGGATTGGAGAAAGATGGCTCGTATGAAGGTCGCTATGAGCAGTTTCAGGTTGGGATTGAGAATCTATGGCGTCAGATTTTGTTTGGGGATATTTCTTTGTATGTAATCAAGTTTAATCACTTGGGTAATTACATGCATAATTTTTTGAGTGTTTGGCAGTATTATGGGTTGGTTGTTTTTTTGCTGCTAGGTTATTTGGTTTTTGAGTCGTGTAGGCGAATGAAAAAAATAATGGATTCTAGGTGTTTTTTTTGGATTGACGCCTACTTTTCTATTTTTTTGATTTATTCTGTTTTTAGTGTTCTTGTTTCAAAGTATGTTGGGTTTGGCGCCTTTTGGTATGCAATTGGATATTGGTTGTTGCGAGGGAGGGCGGCGCGCTCGTAATGGTTTAGGAGGCGGTTTTGAGGAAAAGGGTTGTTTATTTGGCTAGGTGGGATTTGTCCGGCTCTCGGGGGGTTGTTAACAAGATTAACGGGGTTGTTGATAGCTTGTGTAGTAAAGGGTATGACGCGTCCGCGTTGATCGTGGAAGAAAAAGGTTGGCGTGGTCATGTTAATACGCTGCTAAAGCTCTTTTCGGTAACCTCAGACGTGCTCATCGTAAGAGCGACGGCTTATTCAATGCCTTTGCTGGTGCTGGGATTGTTTTGGTTGCGATATTTTAAGTCTACTAGGGTTGTAATAGATGTTCCTACTCCGTTTGTTGCGGTGTACGATGAAGTTGGTGGTAAGCCTGGAAATTTTCTTTTTAAGAAATTAAAAAAAATAATTATATTAATGAGCTTTCCGTGGACGCTTTGGGTGGCTCATCGGGTTGTTCAGTATGCTCATGAGTCTCAGTGGTTTTCTTTTGGCCTAAAAAGAAAAGCCATTCTTATGGCAAACGGAATTGATTGTGAAAAGATACCTCAGCTTCGACGTGAAGTTGTATTTGATGGAAGAACGATAGAGTTCATCTGTGTAGCTAACGTCGAGTTTTGGCATGGGTTTGATAGGCTTTTGCGTGGTGTCTCTGAGTATGTGAAATCAAAAAATGATAGTCCTGAAGTCTTGGTGCGAATAGTTGGAGACGGGGGAGGGGTAGAGCGCTTGCGTTCTTTGGCTCAGGAGTTGGGTGTAAACGAATTTGTTCGGTTTGAAGGTGAGATGCGAGGAGCTTCGCTCACTGAAGTGTATGAGAAGGCTAATGTCGGAGTTTCTTCTCTAGCATTGCATCGAAAAGGTTTGACGATGGCATCCGACTTGAAGACCAGGGAGTATGTGGCAAGGGGAGTGCCTGTTGTGTACTGCGCTGATGATCTAGATGTGGACTTAGATTCCGGTTTTTTCTTCAGGGCAGAACCTGGTGAAGCGCCCTTAAATATAATGGAAATTATAGATTGGTACATTGCTGGAGCTTCGGCTGGTGTTTTTGAAACTAGTAGGTTGAGAGGGTATGCGATTAATCGAATGGATTTTAGAACTAAGGTGTCTGCACTAGTTGATTAATGCGTTTTTGAAAAATTGTCGGGATAGGTCGGAGCGTCGAATGTTTGAGTCAGTTATTGATCTTAAGTTGGAGTCCAAGATACTGTCTGGGCATGAGTTCGATCAATTTTTGCTTGCTCCGTCCGAGGTAAGTCAGGTTGTTAGTTTTGTTAATCCTTTTTCCTATGGGATTGTTGCGGGGAACAACAGGCTGGTTGACGAGGTTGATTATTGGTTTTCTGACGGAGCGCTCTTGTGCAGGCTCTTAGGGCTAAAAAGAGTTGCGCGGTATGAGAGAGCTAGTTTTGATTTTTCCTCTATTGCTGTCAATGTGCTCGAGTATTGCGAGAGCGAGGGGAAAAAAGTGGCCTTTGTGGGGGCCTCTCCTGATGAGATTGGCGTAGCTGTAAATAATATTATTCGTCGATATAAAAAACTGAACTGTGTTTATTTTAGGAATGGCTATTTTAATTCTGCTGAAGCTGCTTCTATTGCCGATGAATTGAATTTAGTGCAGCCGGATGTTGTTGTTGTCGGTATGGGGACGCCGGCGCAGGAGGATTTTTCTCTTTTATGTAAGAAGCGACTTTTTTTTCCTGCGAAGATATTTACATGTGGCGGTTTTTTGACACAGACCGCTGTTAGTTCAGATTTTTATCACCCGCTGGTAAAAAAGTTCGGATTGCGTTGGTTGCAGCGAGCTATTAAGTTTTCGCACGTTCGACGACGTTTGATTAGAGATTATCCCCGGTTTGTATTGAAATATTTGTTTGATATTTATTTTTATCGTCTAAGGTAAAGGCCTCTTGATAATTCTATTCTTCAAGAAAGGCTTGGGTCTAAATGTTTTAATTTTACAACTGAGTTTCTAGTGGTGAATATTTTCGAGATTCTCATGATTGAAATTAAGGGAGTTTTATGCGGACCATCGCAGTTATTGGCCTCGGCTACGTAGGCCTGCCCCTCGCCGTCGAATTCGGCAAGAAGATGAAGACCGTCGGTTTTGACCTGTCCGTGGAAAAGGTCGAGTCCTATGGCCGCTTCATCGACCCGACCGGCGAGGTGAGCACCGCAGACCTCAAGGCCGCCGTGCACCTCACCTGCAGCACCGACCCGACGATCATCGGCGAAGCCGATTTCATCATCGTCGCAGTGCCGACCCCGGTGGATGACGCCCACCAGCCGGATTTCACCCCCCTGGTGAAGTCCTCTGAAAGCGTCGGCAAGCACATGAAGCGCGGCGCCATCGTGGTGTACGAATCCACCGTGTATCCCGGTGCAACCGAAGAGGTGTGCATCC
>JAYRZH010000108.1:0-10022 GCA_041916555.1 Chitinophagaceae bacterium
CAAAAAACTTTTACCTATAACCTAACCCCCAAAAAAAACCTCCCCCCTCCCCCCCACCAAAATGACCGACGAATACTACATGACCGCTGCCCTTAAAGAAGCCCGGCTGGCATTCGAGGAAGAGGAGATCCCGGTTGGGGCCGTGGTGGTATTGGATGGAAAAATTATCGCCCGCGGACACAATATGGTGGAGCGTTTGCACGACCCTACCGCTCATGCTGAGATGATCGCCCTTACCTCGGCTTTTAATTATCTGGGAAGCAAATACCTGCCCGAAGCCGTACTGTATGTAACGGTGGAGCCCTGTCTGATGTGCACCGGCGCGTTATACTGGAGCAAGATCGGCCGTATTGTATGGGGAGCCGATGATGAGAAGAATGGCCACAAGCGAATTACCCGCGATCAATGGCCCTTTCACCCGAAAACAGAAATTACCAGAGGTGTTTTAAAGGAAGAATGCGCGGAACTGATGAAGGCTTTTTTTCGCAAAAAAAGGTAATACTATTCAAAAGTTATTAGCTATTAGCTTTAAGCAGTCTATAGCTTTCTCAACTTAATATTCTTAAACCATACCCCGCCACCATGGTCTTGCAGGGCAAGATAGCCTGAAGCCGACTGCCCATAGGTTGCCACATCTTTCCACTTGCTATTGGCTCTGGTTTGCTCCCACTCAGGGGTCCAGAGTTCATATTCCACCACTTTCACTCCATTAAGCCAGTGTTCAACGTGTCCTTTATTAACCAATATGCGGGTTTCGTTGTATTCCCCGGCAGGTTTAGCCACCTTCTCGGCAGGCGGGTTCATGTCATAATTGGCGCCACTGAGCTGCACATCTTTCAGAGGGTCGGGATAGCCCAGGTCGTCGATCAGTTGGTACTCGGGACCGGTTTCATAAGTGGCACCGGCTTCTTCGGTAACCATGTATATTATGCCACTGTTATGTTTTGGCGCGATCTTCCAATCGATCTTTAATTCAAAATTCTCATACATGGCGGTAGTGATGAGGTCGGATCGCCCCTGAATGTTGCCTTCTTTGCACATCAACTGTCCATTTTCCACCTGCCAGCCGGCTGCCGCACGATCCTTAAATCCCTTCCATCCCTTCAGGGTCTTGCCATCAAACAAAAGGGTCCACCCTTCCTTTTTTTCTTTTTTTGTCAGTGTATTATCAGATTGGGCCTGGGCCAGAAAAGGAATCAGCAGGATAAACAGACTTTGGATTGCGTGTTTTGCCAGTTTTCTCATATGTTCATTTTAACGGAATGAAGGTAATCAACTTTCCCGCATTAACTTTGTTGAACATTATAACGAAAACCGATCTTTTTTACTCAAAAATCAATACTATGGCATTTACATTACCTGCCCTGCCTTATGCCCACGAAGCATTGGAGCCCCATATCGATACACTGACCATGCAGATCCACCATGGAAAACACCACCAGGCCTATGTTGACAACCTTAATAAAGCCATTGCCGGCACCGAGCATGAAGGAAAGACCCTGGAACAACTGGTAGCCATTGCCGGTAGCATTTCTCCGGCTGTACGGAATAATGGTGGCGGACACTGGAACCACAGTTTCTTCTGGGAGAGCCTGGCCCCCAATGCCGGTGGCGCTCCTTCCGGAAAATTAGCAGATGCCATCAACGCTGCCTTTGGCTCTTTTGATGCTTTTAAAGAAAAATTTGCCAATGCCGGTATGACCCGCTTTGGAAGTGGATGGGCCTGGCTGATCAAAAAAGACGGAAAGCTGGAAATCAGTTCTACCCCCAACCAGGATAACCCTCTGATGGATGTAGCCGAAGTTAAAGGAACCCCGCTGCTGGGTGTGGATGTATGGGAACACGCTTACTACCTGAAGTACCAGAACCGCCGTGCTGATTACCTGACCGCGTTTTGGAATGTGGTGAACTGGGATGTTGTAGCTGGAAGACTCGGTTAAGGGACCGGATCATAACCACTCCCCCCCCAGGGATGGCATTTGGATATCCTCCTTATGGCCAGCCATAGCCCTTTAAATACCCCATGCTTTTTCAAGGCTTCGGCCGCGTAATGCGAGCAGGTAGGGGTAAATCGGCACTTTGGCCCCAGCCAGGGAGAAATTACCCATTGATAGACCTTGATCAGCAGGATAAAAGGAAGGCTAAGGATTTGCGCCAGTATTTTCATCAATGATCTTGTTCAGTTTAATAATTACCGCCGCTACCTTTTGTTTGATCACATCAAAGGATTCGATTTCTTTGGCGGTATAGATCAGGAATACATTTAATCGCCGGTCTGTTTTAGTCAACCTTTCCCGGAGTTCATTCTTTTGAAGCCGCCAGGCTTCCCGACCCAGGCGTTTGATTCGGTTTCGGTCCACCGCCTTTTTGTAGTTTCTGGTGGAAGCCCCGATTCCAACACGGAGAGGAATGTCTTCAGCCGTCATGTCAACAAAGGAATAAAAGATACGAAACGGGAAAAGGTTAAAGGAATGGCCTTGCTGAAACAAATGGTCGATCTGTTTCCGGCTTTTTAGCCTTTCTTCCTTTCCCAGGGTGAATTGTTTCTTCATTCCTTTTAAAAAAAATAGCTCCGGAACCCCGAAGCTATTACTAATTATGTGGAATTACCGTGAGACGGCAGGTTGGTCTATTTCAGTCTCTTTTCGTCAGAAACGGTCAGTTTCTTACGGCCCTTTCTCCGGCGGCTGGCCAATACCTTACGGCCATTGGCAGTCTCCATGCGCTTGCGAAAGCCATGTACGCTTTTCCGGCGGCGGCGATGCGGTTGATAAGTGCGTTTTTTTGGCATAAACTACTTTTTTCCTTTTTAAATATCCCCTTTCGGGCTTTGCATCCAATTCGCAGCGGGAACACCACTTCCCACCGTTTGTGAAAGGACGGCAAAGGTAAGGGAAATAGGGGGAAAATGGAAGAGGAAGTGAGAAATAAAGAGTAAGAAATCAGGACAGAGAAAGGACTGTACCACCCTTCCCATTCCATATTTCCATTTACCTATAACCTATAACTTATTACCCCATTACCCATTACTTATCCCCCATTACCCATCCCCCCTCCCAACACCACTTTCCCCGATCTTGTCTCCTCCCCTAAAAACACTTTCGCCTGATTATCAAAGTCTTCTGTAGAGTCTGTGGTGTAATAGGACCGCTTTGCTCCCTTTGCCAGGCGGGATTCCATTTCAGGGTGGCGTTGCAGGTAGTCCACCAGGCTTTCAGCCACAATGGGCCCTTGGGAAATGACCTGCATATTTGGGGGAACATGGGCCCTGATTTTATCCAATAATAGGGGGTAATGGGTGCAGGCCAGCAGCAGGGTATCGATTTTTGGATGGGCTTCCAGTAATTGGGTAAGGCAGTCTTTGACAAAATAGTCGGCACCCGGTCCCTGGTGCTGGTTGTTCTCCACCAGGGGCACCCACATGGGGCAGGCCTGTTGAAAAACCTGGTGCCGGGGAAAAAACTTGGCGATCTCGATCAGGTAGGATTCTGATTGCACGGTACCGCGAGTGCCCAAAACCCCTATTTGACCAGAGGTGGAAAACTGACCGATCAATTCAGCCGTAGGCCGGATTACTCCCAGAACCCGGCGATCCGGGGCGATTTTTGGCAGATCCTGCTGCTGAATGGTGCGAAGGGCCTTGGCTGAGGCCGTATTGCAGGCAAGTATCACCAGGGGGCAGCCCTGATCAAACAGCCATTGAACACACTCGAGTGTGTAATGGTACACGGTTTCAAAAGACCGGTTGCCATAGGGTGTGCGGGCATTATCACCCAGGTAGAGATAATCGTACTTTGGTAATCGTTGTACGATCTCCTTCATAACGGTCAAACCGCCATAGCCTGAATCAAATATCCCGATGGGTCCCTGGTCTGGCATATACAGGCACAAAAATAAACTGCCGCCCGGTAAGGCGGCAGTTCACACGATCTTATTTTAAAATTAGTTACCTGCGGGTTTATTGGTCGCCGGTTTGGCGGGCACTTTCACCCCAAGCTTGGCCGCTACCATGGGCAGCAGGTCATCGGCAGGAGGCATAACCAGTAAGGCTTCCTTGTTATAAACGTAGGCATATCCCTTTTCCTTGGCAACATCTTCAATGGCCTTCATCACTTTGGCATAAACAGGTTGCAACAAAGTGGCCTGTTTGTTTTCTACCATTTGCTGGGCGGTGGATTGCCAGTTTTGCAATTCAGACAGGAACTCATTGGCTTTCTTACCAGCATCATTCCTTACAACAAGGGGCTTGGTGGGATCTTTTGAAATGCTGTCATATCGCTGATACTCGCCCAGCAGGTAGTTAAAAGTACCGGGCAGGGAGTCCGTTTGATATTTGTTTAGCAGGGTATCGATCTTAGCCAGTTCGGGCATAAGGGAAACCATTTCATCCACGCGGATATAACCGCTCTTTTGGGCGCTAACAGTT
Source organism: Chitinophagaceae bacterium (assembly GCA_041916555.1). Classification (GTDB taxonomy): domain Bacteria; phylum Bacteroidota; class Bacteroidia; order Chitinophagales; family Chitinophagaceae; genus SpSt-398. The sequence continues at coordinate 4,427 of JAYRZH010000108.1, forward strand.
CCGGCAGTCGTCAACAGCAGAAGGGCAATAAATAAGCCTGTTACCTTTTTCATTATACGTTTTGTTGGTGTTTTAGTATGATACGATTGAAGCAGTTTTAGTTGCGTTTTTAGAAATCTTTAACATCAGTTTTTGACGCCCAATTCCCTCAAAATATCCTCACTCTTGTCCAATTTGGGGTCGGCAAAGATAACAGTAATTCCTTCACTTTTGTCAAGAATAAAGTCGTATCCCCGCTGAACAGCGAGTTTCTGCACGGCATTGTACACCTTATCTTGTACGGGTTTTACCAGTTCCTGGCGTTTTTTAAACAGATCGCCTTCAAAACCAAAGCGTTTGCGTTGAAGATCACGAAGTTCCTTTTCTTTCAAAAAGAGTTGGTTCTCTCTTTTCTTCTTAAGTTCATCAGTCAGCATAACCTGTTCCACATCAAACTCACGGTACATGCGGTCCAGTTCGGCTTGTTTGTCGTCAATTTCTTTCTGCCAGCCGGCAGCGATATCGTCCAACTGCTTTTGGGCGGTGGCATACTCAGGCATTTTATCCAGTATATACCGGGTATCGATGATAGCATATTTCTGTGCCTCTGTCGATATCCCCATTACCAGGAAGCTGAAGAGGGCCAGGATCATCTTTTTCATAACTGCGATTTTTGGCAATGAATAAATGAGGTTTATTCCGGTTCGAATCCAAGCATAAAGGTAAACTTGGTCGCGTCTTTCAGGCCTTTACCGGGCTGGATACGGTCAAATCCGATACCATAGTCAAACCCAAGCAAACCAAACATGGGAAGGTAGAAACGCATACCTACCCCGGCGCTGCGACGAAGACGGAAGGGGTTATAATCTTTGAAATCATACCAGCCATTGGCCGCTTCAAAAAAGACCAGACCAAATATGGTGCTGCTGGGATTGGTGGCAAATGGATACCGCAATTCCAATTGGTATTTATTAAAGATGGTAAAGAACTGGCTGGCATTCGACTGATCAGGATTGTTTACGCTGGGGTCGGAAACCTGGTAAACAGGATACCCCCGATGCGCGATGATATCATAGCCAAGCAGGCCAAAGTTGTTGGTCAAACCGGCATCACCCACCTGGAAACGTTCAAAGGGAGAGAATCCAAGTTTGCGGTTATACCGGCCCATGAACCCGTACTTGGCGGCCATCTTCAACACAAACTGGCGGTTCTTCTCCGCGCCCATGGGTTTGCCCAGGGGCACATACCATTCGGCATTGAAACGCCATTTATGATATTCAGGGCGCTTATACTGGTTCTCCTCCGCATTGTCGGGGTTGAGCAGCGAATAAGGCGGAGTGAACTGGCCACTCAGCATAAAATTGGACCCACTTACCGGGAAGATCGGGTTAAGTACGCTTGAACGTTGCAAGGCGATCTTCAGGTTAATATTGGTAGAAGTACCATTATCCAGGCCCTGGAAGATGGCATAATTCTTCAGTTTGTATTGGGTAAAGTTCAGCGAGTACACCAGGCTGAAATAATCATCCGGCCATTTCAATTGCTTACCCAGGGCAATGGTGAAGCCGCGTGACTTGAGATAGCTTGAGTCGGATTTTTCGCGACTATACCTTCCCGTCAGGTAATCGTATGAATTTGAGAACAGCGAGCTGTAATAACTCAGGGTCAGTGAATTCCTTTTCTTCCCTCCCAGCCAGGGCTCGGTAAAGGAGAAGTTGTTGGAACGGAAAGCACGACCGTTTGACTGGATACGCAGACTCAGCTTTTGTCCGTCACCCGTAGGCAGGGGATCCCAGGATTTTTTATTGAAAATATTCTTGATCGAAAAGTTATTAAAAGTAACCCCCAGTGTACCGGTCAACCCGATACCACCACCCCAGCCAGCGGAAAGTTCCAACTGATCGGAAGATTTTTCCTCTACGGAATAATGAATGTCCACCGTACCATCATCCGGGTTGGGAATAGGGTTGATCCCCAGTTTCTCCTGATCAAAATAATTGAGGTTTACCAGTTCACGCTGAGAACGGATCAGGTCAGAACGGCTAAAGAGTTCACCCGGCAGGGTGCGTAATTCCCGACGGATTACGTGCTCCTTGGTTCTTTCATTACCAGAGATCTTGACATTCTTGATCCTGGCCTGCGGACCTTCCACAATACGCACTTCGTGATCGATGGTATCATTATATACTGCGGTTTCCACCGGTTCTATCCGGAAGAAGAGATAACCATCATCCATATAAAGTCCGCTGATATCACCCCCTTCAGGCGTCAGTTCCTTACCCAGGCGGCGGTTCAGGGTTTCAATATTATATACATCCCCTTTCTTGATGCCCAGGATCACATTCAAAATGGAATCTGAATACTTGGCATTTCCTTTCCAGGTGATGTTTCCAAAATAGTATTTATGGCCTTCATCCACTTTAATGTGGATGTTGAGGTTATTGCCATCGGTGCTGGTGGTGGCTGTATCACTCACAATCACCGCATCACGATAGCCTATGGAGTTATAATAAGAGAGGATCTTTTCCTTGTCCTCATCAAATTTCTTCTGGTCGAATTTAGCAGAGCTAAACAGTTTGAACCGGAAATAGGGGTCCAGGAAGTTCTTTGTCTTGCCCAATGACAGGAAACCATAATCTTTCAGGTATTCCTTAAAGCTAGTTTTCTTGTTCTCCCCATAAGGTCCTTTATTCTCGGAGGGTTTCAGGGTCAGTTTGGTTCTTTCCTTGGTACCCTTGAGTTGTTTTTTCAGTTTAAGGTCGGTAACCGTACTGTTGCCATAGAAAAGCACTTCATCCACTTTAACTTTCTTACCCCGGTCAACATCAAACAACAGGTCCACCGAATTGGCAATGGTGGAGTTGGTGGTTTGATTGATATTGATTTTTACGTTCTTAAAGCCCTTGTCGGCATAAAATTTATGAATGACCTCCTCGGAATTTCGGGTTGTGTTTTCTGTAACCACTGTCCCTTTTACCAGACCCAGTTTGCCCTGGAGTTCTTCCTGTTCTGATTTCTTGACGCCGTTAAACTTAAAATTTCCCAGTTTGGCCCTTTCCTGGACCTTTATCTCGATCTCGATATTATCACCGCTTATTTTGGTAACAAATACCTCCACATTGGCAAAAAGTCTTTGGCGCCAAAGGTTTTGTACGGCTTTGGCAAAAATATCCGTGCCGGGGTGCATGAACCGCTGGCCCACCTGCAATCCGGAAATCGATACAACGATAGCTGTATCAAGGAATTGAACCCCGGAAGTGTGGATGGCGGAAATCGTGTATTCGCGAACCCGTGTAGCATTTTGCCAGGCAATCAGGTCGGGGTCAACGGAGGCATTGGGAATAGTGTCTGTTTCCTGGGCGTGGATATCCATAGCTACACAGCAAAATGCGAACAGGATAGCACAAAACCGAAGTAATTTTCGTTGCATGTTGGAACGTTCAAAAAGTCAGTCAAATCATCTCCGTGAAGCCCCGGAAGCGCGTTTCCGTTGATGAGGGGGCAAAATAACAGTAAATTTTTGAAGTCTATGTTAAAAACCGGTGGACAACCCCGTGATTTTAACGCAATATTGGGCTTATAGGAGGCCTAGGCGGTAGTGGGTTTTACCTGGTCACCGGTCTTTCCAAACCTTCTTTCCCTTCCCTGGTAATCTACGATTGCTTCGTAGAGGTTTTCTTTTCTGAAATCCGGCCATCTTACCTGGGTAAAATAAAGCTCGGCGTAGGCCAGTTGGTAAAGCAGGAAATTGCTGATCCGGTATTCCCCGCTGGTGCGTATCATTAGTTCGGGATCGGGGAACTCGCTGGTTGTCAGGTGTTTTTGAAGAATATCCTGGTCAATTTCCTCTATCTGAAGGTTGCCCTTCTTTACCTGCCAGGCGATGCTTTTTACGGCATTGAGGAGTTCCCAGCGGCCGCTGTAGCTCAGGGCCATGATCAGGTTAAGACCGGTATTGTCTTTCGTGATCTGCAGGGCTTCGTTCAATTCGGCCCTTGCATATTCGGGAAGCATCGACATATCCCCGATTACGTGAAGCTTGATATTATTCTTATGAAGGCTTTCCACTTCTTTGCGAATGGTGGTAACCAGCAATTCCATCAATCCCACCACTTCATATTCCGGGCGGTCCCAGTTTTCGGTGGAAAACGCATAGAGGGTAAGATAGCCCACCCCAAGCTCGGCACAGCCTTCCACGATATTCCTTACACTTTCCACTCCGTGAAAATGACCAAACAGGCGATCCTGTCCCTGCTCCTTTGCCCAACGGCCATTACCATCCATGATGATGGCGATATGACGGGGCAAACGGGTCTTATCGATTTGTGAAAGAAGATCGGACATTTTAACTGGCTGTCAGCTGCAAAAGTAAAGGAATTTATTTCTTTACCGCATCTCGTATAAACGCACCATTTCAACTCGCATAAACCGGGTTGTCTGGCGGAAGTACTGGTTCTATTTTTGAATAAAATTCATGGGAGCCCATTCAATCCGTCAATATGAAAGATTCGCAAAAATTCTTGGTGAATCGGAAGCCAAGGTATTCGTCACAGACCTTGAAACGTATATGGAAGAAACCCTTTCAGATAAATTAAGTTTGCTTGCCACTAAAAATGATCATTTCCTATTGAAGGAAGATGTACAATCTGTAAAAACAGAGGTGGTAATGCTCAAAATAAATCTGCGGTTCGATAGAATGGACCAGCGTTTAGATAAAATAGATCTGCGATTAGATAAATTAGATCAGCGATTTATTGAATTCAAGCACGATCTGATAATGTGGATGGTCACTCTTTGGGCCAGCACCCTGTTAATGATGCTGGGGATTTTATTGAAATAGCCGGGTTAATTTGCCGAGGGACAGCGATAAGACTGAATATTAAAAGTTACATGAAACATGGCAGTCACAAACTGGTCCTTCTGCTCACTGTTTCCGCGTTGACGGCCCTCCGTTCCAATAGGTGTTCCCAATTCATAAGAACGATCCGATAAAAGAAAACCTGGTGAAGATGTGCCCCCGGCAAATGCAGAAGCCCCGGGATAGGTCTTACTCACATCATCCAGATAATCCGTATTTGTAAAGCGATGAAGTACCTCAAACCCGATATTGATCCGGTCGTTTAGCGCATACTTAACCCCCACCCCAAATGGCACACTGATGGCCATGGAAGAATAAGGTTTCCTGTCTGGATAAACCGAAGACCCCTGACCCTCCGTATTGAGTGGACGTAAAAAATACTTCTCCCCGTTGAGATAGGCATAAGGATCATAACTAAATATCCCGGCCCCCAAGGTTACGTAAGGAGTAAAACTATATCCAGGCTCCCCGGGAATAAAACGAAAGAAATTAAAATCGCCCTGCAGAGCCAGCTCCCAAACATTACTATTAAAACTCAAATTGCGTCGAACCATGGACGCATTATGCGTATTGTAAACATCACTATAACCTAGCTGGGCAAAACTGGCCCCAACCCGGGCAGCGATGTAATTACCAAAATTCTTCCGAAAGAAAATGGTGGCCGCCATCTTGGGGCGGTTTAAATGCGCCCTGGTATTCAGGTCACCAAAATAATGGGCTCCCCCCACCCCAATACCAAACTCCCCTTCCTGGGTGATA
>JAYRZH010000109.1:0-9971 GCA_041916555.1 Chitinophagaceae bacterium
CCAAGGCTTTTCACTTTTTCAAGATCTATCATTCTCGGCAAAGTAGCGTCCTTTGAAAAGAATTTTCCGTCAAAAAGGCATTGAATGAATACAGCTAAATCCCTGGTGGTGGAAACCAGGCCTCCGCCACCCCACTCATAGGAGGTGTTTATCTTCTTTGTCATATTGATCTTGCCGAGAAAAGCATCCACCCGTTTTCCCTCAGTAACAGCTGGCTCATAATACTCAAAATAGGTATGCGACATATTTGAAGGCACAAGGATCCTTTCTCTTATACACTCGGGCAGGGATTTGCCCCTTAACTGTTCAACAATCAACCCCAGCAGCATATAATTCATGTCTGAATAATGGTACCCCAAACCAGGGGCATTACGGGGTTTTTTATTCAATTTATACCGGAAATACCTGCCCATTATCCTCTCTGTTGTAAACTGCCTTCTCTTATGAAGGAGTACGCTGATATTGAACTTTGTCGCGGCATCGGTGAAAATATCTGCAATGCCACTGGTGTGCTGAAGCAACTGCTCTATGGTAATTTCCTTTGAATAATTTCTTCCATCCAGTATATGAACCTTATCAGCTCTGGCAAAGGGCAGGGAAGCCAGGTATCCATAGGCCTTATCGGTTAGCTTTAACTTCCCTTCTTCTTCAAGCTGCAGGACCAGGACAGCCACAAAGGTCTTGGTAATACTGGCGCAATTGTACTGATACCCCGGATCCACCGGCGTATCATCCCTTCCCACTAGCCCAAAACCTTTATGTATTTCAAATCCGGTCTCGCTATTCCTGGCATATAACAGGAAACTGTGGACAGGCTTTTTCCCTGAATGGACAAGATGGGCCTGCATGATCGAATCAACCGCCCGTTCTTTTTCATTGGATCGTAGCTGGGAAGAGGCATTCAGGCTAATAGCAAGGGTAAACAAAAGCAGGGCTGCTCTCATAGTGGGAAGTGTTTTTGCAATAATACCAAGATGGAAAAAAAACGGTCTTGACCTAAGTCAATTTTTCCCATTTTTCCTTATCCTGCTTAGTCGTTCCGGGGTAATCCCTAAATAGGAGGCAAGGTGCTTAAGCGGCACTTTAGACAATTCCAATGGTTGTCTTTCCTGCAGTTTCAGATACATCTCCCCGGAAGTCAGCGTTCTTTGCTCCAGGGACCGGTTGATCAGGGTTTCAATATAGGTGGTCAGCATAAAATGCACAAACTGCTTTACCTCAGGATGTTCTTTCTCCATCTCCAATAACTGTGGTTTGTGGATGATGATAATGCTTCCCGGGGTCAAGGCTTCGATATTGTCAAGGCTCGGGGTATCATTGATAAATGAATAGGGGCAGGTATCCAGATCTCCTTTAAAAGAAAATCCGACGGTTACCTCCTTGCTGCCTATAAACCTGTACGCCCGGAAACACCCGGAATCGATGTAGAAGAAAAAGTTGGCATTTGCGCCTTCTTCGAGTATTAAGTCACCCGTGTGCACCGTCTTCCGCACTCCCTTTGCCTTCAGTGCATTCACAATTTGATCAAACTTATGAATGCCAAACGGATAAAACTTATTGTCAGGGTTTATGGTCATAGTATTCTATCAACCTGAATTTACTTTTTTCCATTCATCATAGTCCTGAAATTCTAATACCTGTCGCCTACTTAAATACCTCGTCTTTCAGGCCTTTATTAATGGAGTAGGAAGAATAGGTGATCTCCACTGTGCCCTTTTTATTGGCAGTTGCTTCCTTCTCCTTTTCAGACGAACCATTATCATAGTCAAAGGTCACTCCCTTGGGCAGCTTGTATTCTTTGGTATTAAAGGTAAACTTCACTTTGTCGGGCAGGCCGTAAGAGGAATATTTTCCATAACTCATTTCCAATTCGTAGGTGCCGTTTTCCCGGGTGGTGGTTTTTGATTTCATCACCAGGAGCGAGGCTTCATCTATATAAAGCGTAGAAAGAACGATCTCACCCGTTTCATCATCGGGCAATACTTTTATGACGCGCAGCTTTTTCCCATTCACCGTTTCGGTTCCACCATCAAGGGCCGTGTATTTTGACAGGGTAAAAATATTCCCCATATTGATATTCACCGAACCCTTGGGTACAAAGGAAACACCTGACTCATTTTTGATCTTCAGCTTATCCGGGTTCTTATAAAAAACCTTGATCTCCGCCACTGGCGCCTTAATAAAGATCACATTGGTTTTCATTTTACCACTGGCTTCATAATCTCTGACCTGGTTGTACTTTGTCTTTACTTTATCCAATAAAGCATTGGCATCCGACTGGGCGAATGCTGTAGCCAGACACAGGGTAAACAAGAGGAAGGAAAATAATTTTTTCATATCAACTTAAAATATCCTTTTTCCGGAATGAAATTACACCAATGCCGAGGAACAATAGCGTATAGGTTGTTAAAACCAACCCACTTTTCAGAATGGCACCGGTATTCTCCACCGACCCGGCAATGGATTGGTTTTCAGGGGTGGCCAAAACATAGAAAAACCCTTTCCATCCCAGCATGTGTGTGGTAAATAAATATGGAGCCGCATATTCCTGAAACATCGGCACCTGTAACTGCTGAATGATGGTAAAAACAATAACAATACAAACCGTTGCCACAATCGGGCCAATGGAATTTTCAGCAAAGACTGAAAGCATAAATGCCAGCGCTGCAATACAAACCAGGGCCAGGGTGGCAAAACCAAAAGCCGCAATAAACCGCCAGAGCACATCCGATGACTGAATGATCTGAAACCCGGTTTCCTTTATAACCACCAGGTCATTGGTGCCAAATAGCAAGATGCTGCCCAGCAGGGCCAGAACGGCCATCCACAACAGGAGCAACATGACATACACCAACGAAGCCGTGAATTTGGAAAGCATCAAGGTACCCCTGGATATGGGTTTGGTTACCAGCAACCGAAGGGTCCCCATATTGGCTTCCCCGGCCACCAGGTCGCCGGCAATCAAAGCAACCAGGAGTGGGACATGGATCAATAGGGTGTTAAGAATAAAAAAGCAGACAAAATACCCATTGAGGATCTTGCCGGAATCATATTCAAAAGTGGCATCCTGGCTGCCAAGAAAAAACTTGATCAGCTCCTCTCCTTGCACCTTGATGGCAAACTGAATGAGGATGATCATGACAGCGATGGCCCCAAAAGCGATATAGGTCCGTGGTTTGCGGAATATTTTGTACAGTTCTATGCGTAGCAGGTTGAGGAACATGGGGTCAGCGGGTTAAAGAGAGGAAATAGTCTTCAAGGCTTCTTTTTTCTGGCGTAAGCAGCTCCTTCACCGGACCTTCCACAATCTTCCGGCCCTTATCGATGATCAGCATGTGGTCGGCGATCATTTCCATTTCCGACAACAGGTGGGAAGATACAAAAACCGTTTTCCCTTCATCCCGGCTAAGGTGTAGAATGAGCTTTCGGATATCGGCTATACCCTGTGGGTCGAGTCCATTTACCGGTTCATCAAGGATCACCAGGTCGGGGTCATGAACCAGTGCAATGGCCAGCCCCAGTCGTTGTTTCATGCCCTGTGAAAAAGTGTGCACCTTGCTTTGGGCACGGGCGGCCAACCCCACCCTTTCCAGCATATCCATCAATCTCTTTCTCTCCGGCTTAATACCACTAAGCCTGGCAAAGAGCCGGATATTGTCATAAGCTGAAAGGTATTTGTAGAGGTCGGGTTTTTCAATCACCGCGCCAATGCGTCGGAGTATCTGTTGCCGGTGACGGGCCAGGGGCAGGCCAAAAATTTCAATTTCTCCTTCTGTTGGCCTGATAAGAGTGAGCAACATACGAATCGTGGTTGATTTACCGGCACCATTCTGCCCCAGAAAACCATGTACACAACCCTGCTTGACCGAAAAGGAGAGGTCGTCAACGGCCCTTATTTCATCAAACTGTTTGCTTAGGTGCTGTACCCTTATAATGTCGGACATGTGTGTATAACGGGTAAAGGTAGGAAAGGTTTGCCAGAGGCGGGATTTCTCCCGCCTTACTGGCCTAAATAACTCTTCAAACTCGTCACATATTCCTCAAAGGCCTCCACCCCTTTTGGGGTGATCTTACAAAGGGTTTGGGGGTAATTGTCTTTGAACTGCTTGGTGACATCAATATACCCGGCGTCTTTCAGTTTTTGAATCTGCACACTCAGGTTACCGGCTGTGGAGTTTGTTTTCTCGCGGAGAAAGGTAAACTCGGCTTCCCGCACACTGATCAGGAGCGAAACCACAGCCAATCGTAATTGAGAATGCAATATGGGATCCAGGTCTTTAAACATGAGAGCCTTTCAGTGATTTTTTTGCCTTTCTGTATTCGGTCTCTAAAATTATTCCGGGTATCAGCCAGGCCACGATGGCCGCCACTGCGGTCAGGAGCAGGTCAACCTGGGCAGTAGTGTATAATGTAACAAGGGCGCAGACCCAACAGAAAATACCGCCAATCGTCATGGGTTTAAATTTCATGCAAACACCCGATACAAAGGTGGGCAGGCCATACAGCATGAGGAAAAAGGAAGAAATGTATTCATAGACATGAAAGGATGACCGTTTGCCGGAAATTTTTTCAAACTCCTGGATCATGGGCCGCGCATCGTTTCCGAGCTTGGTGGTGATAAAAGAAACCAGGAAGATGGAAATACCAAAGGATATCCAGAGATAATCATTGAATTCCTCTCCATAGGCCTTTACCCGCCGGGCTTTTTTCTCCCGTATGCTAAAAATGATGGTGGGTATCACCGCTACCACGGTCAGCATGTAAATATCAAACGGGAGCCGGAAATCATACCGCACTTCGGCCAATCGCACCAATGAACAAACGGCGATCACCGCCCCCCACATGATGGCGGTGATGCCCGTATCGTGAACCGAATCCTTGGCCTTATTGATCATCTGGGTGATCAGGTCAAGACTTTCTCTTTCCGTCAGTTTTTTATCCTCCATGACAGGGGGTATTATTTGGTCAGTGAAAGAAAATAATTCACCTGGGTAAGTCCCCAATTCGGGTGAATGGAACTAGCCGGTTTAAATATTTCAAATTGCTTAACCGCTCTTTCAAAAAGTTGTTTGGCCTCGGTTTTGCTACCACCAAATTGCTCAGGAGTATAATATTTATCCTGGCCTTCCTGCAGGTAAACACGGGGGTTATCGGGGTTGAGTTTTTTGGCTTTAGCCAATGCTTCGGCAGCGGCCTGTCCATCCGTCATGTAACGTTGCATCGGATTGCCCATCATATGCAGGCTGTTCACCATTTTGCGTACCAGGTAAATTTCTGAGTTGTCTTTTTCCAATTCTTCAGCTTTGTCAAGAAGCGCCTTGGCCTTATCGGCAACCGGGTCGATTTTGTCGGCATCCCCACCCATCGGGTTATCTCCCATGGAAAAATAACCAGCCATCACCTGGCAGAGGGCGGCATAATAATAAGGCAGCCACTGGTTCTTTTCGGCATTGGCGATACGCTCAAAGGAATTGGCGAGGTCAATGAATCCTTCCGCTGTTTGAGTGGAGTCAATCAGGGGCACTTTAGCCTCCATGGCTTTAACAAATTTTTCGGGCATCTGTGCCTGGGCACCCTGTACAAATACAAGGAGAAGCAGGAAAGCAAGGAACTTTTTCATAATTGTCGATTTATTGCGTTTGAGAGTTTACAAATTACTATTGATGATTTCATCACTTCGATCCACCCCAAAGCTGATAAAGGCCCCGATAAAGACAAACATCCTGGAAGGAGGCACGATTGCCTGTTTCCGAAGGCCGTTATAGCTATATTGGTATCCATATACCTGGCGAACATTGAAGATGTTGCTGATCGAAATCACATAGACAGGAAATATTTTTGCCTTATCCTTTCCAATAAAGGGCAGGTAGTTCATGCTGAAACTAAAGTTATGATAGGCCGGTGTTTTCCCCTGATCAGTGATATTAAATTTGTTGTTCGCCCCGTCATAGGCAATATTATAAAATGGTCTTCCCGTCGCGAAGTTATAGGCCCCGTTGAACTGGGTTTTGATCTTGGTTACAAATTTCTTGATGATAAACGAAGCGGTATGTTTGGCCGCAAAGTTAGGGGTGATGGCTCCCGGGAAATTCAGGTAATCCCGTTTGGTTTCCAAAAATGAATAGGAAATCCAGTAATCTACATTGCGGATGGATTTCTTGTCGCGCCAGAAAAAGTCGAACCCCTTGGCATCTCCAAAACCATCATTGTTGATGGCGAGGAACTGCCCTGTTCCGGTAAGACCTGTTTTTACAAGGTCATTGTATTTCTTGTAAAACAGCTCAGCGCGAAGGGTTCTGTCAGTTGTCACTTTCTGGTATTGCGCAATATAGTGGGCCGCCTGGGTAAATGTCAGCGGATTAGATGATGAGATCAGTCTTCCCTCAGGGGTTTGATAAAACAAGCCATAAGCAACCGAGGCCTGGCTGTGTTTCCCTGTCTTGTAGGCCAGAGAAGCCCGGGGGGCGATATTGGTTTTATTGATGAGGGAAGAATGCTCCAGGCGGCTACCCAATTTGGCAGCAATGGCATTGGTGATGTAAATATCCCCTTCTGCGAAAAGGGCATTCAAATTCTCTTTTAGTGTACCGGGATAGGAAGTGTTGGTATAATCGGTAAATGTCGTAATGTCTTTGCTGTAATTATACTCAGTCCCAAAACGCAGGGCCGACATGCCCACCAACCGTTTTTCAAGTACCAGTTTGGCATTAAAATAATTTCCCCGAAGCCTGATCTTGTTTTCTTTAAACTCCAGATTGGTAAGGGTAACATCCTTATCCTGGGCATCACGCATACCATTTTCAATGTCATCTTTGTTATTGGTATATGACAATCCCAGGTCAAGCTTCCACTTCTTGCCAATTTTCTCCCGCCAGGCCAGGTTATGGTACATGTTGAAATTGTCGAGGGAAAATTTATCCTTATAACCCACCGAATCAAGGCTGGGAGTGGTAAATGCCAGTTTGCTGGTGCCCAAAGTGGTGTAATATTTTATGATCCCTGTTTTGGAGGTTTTGAAACGAAAATTTCCGTCAGCCCCATGGAAAACGGGAATCTGGAAATAGTCCTGCTTCTGCTTAATGACGGCAAAAGCCGGAGCCAGGTTGGTATAACTGTAATTAATTCCCCAGGAGGAGTTCTTTTCTTCTGATAGCTGTTGAAACCCGGCATTCACCCCAATTACCGAAATACCCAGGTTGGCTGCTTTCATATCGGGAAAATCAATGGTCTCCAGGATAAGGGCGGAGGAAAGGGCCTGTCCATAAAGAGCGGAATATCCACCCGTACTAAATACTGTGCCCTTAAATAGGAACGGAGAAAAACGCCCCCGGGCGGCGATATTCGGCATGCTGCTAAAAAAGAAGTTATTTACCAGGGTACCATCAATAAAGATCTTTGTCTCCTGACCGGTACCACCCCGCACAAACAATCCCTCGCTTTCCCCCACCTGCTGGGCGCCCGGGAGGGATTTCAACGCTTCGGTAACATCGCCATTCCCGCTGGCGGTGGTTACAATGTCAAGGGAACTGAGAACGGTCACCTTCTTCTTATCGCTTGCCTCAAATGTACCGGCTGTAACCGTTACCGCGGTAAGTTCGGTGATCTCCTCTTTTAGTAGGATATTCACCACAACAGAATCACCGGGCTTTAATTGAATGGCCTGTTCAAAAGTCTTATAGCCCAAATAGGAGGCAGTCAAAAAGAAGGTTCCTTTCTCTGTCGTGCGAAAACTAAAATTCCCTTCCTTATCTGTAGTAGCCCCATCATAACTATCCTTAAGGGCTACACTCACCCCTTCCAGGCCCCTTTTTTTATCCATCACTTTTCCCTTAACCAGGGTCTGGGCCGACAGACCCAGGGAAAACATCAACAACAGCAGAAGTAAGGCGTATCTCATATTACAGGTTTCAATCTTGAAGGCAAATGTAAAGTAGTTTATATTATAAACCAAAATTAAGCTATATTTTTATAGTATATTGAAAATCAATCCTATTGAAATTTATTTGGAATAGAATAGTTAGGGAATGGAGCTATATCTCCTTCAAAATGGCCTCTATTCGCGGTTTAAGTTCCGGCAAATTAATTAGGGCAATTTCCCAAACCAACTCATAATTAACTCCGAAATATTCATGGATTGAAATATTTCGAAATCCTTTTATTGATCGCCAGGGTATTTCCGGGTGGTTTAATTTAATAGGCTCATTGATCCTGTCACAAGCCTCTCCAATGATTTCGATTTGCTTTATCGTAGCAAATCTCTTCTCAGAATTGTTTAGAAACTGTTCTTAACTGACTCCATTTAGATAATTTTCAATCTCCTGCATGGCGTCAATTATATACGTACCTTATCGGTTAGTGGCCCGGTCATAGATAAGGATTTTCTCCTTCTCAATAAATGGTTTAATATGCCTGGATAGGCCTTCGTGGCTCACAAGATCAACTTTATGCTGGAGAAGGTCTTCAAGTTCATACTGAAAAGTGAAAAATGACAACCCAATAGGGTTAGAGTGGTCAAGTTCCACCAAAATATCAATATCACTAATTCCTTTTTTGGCTGTTCCTTTTGCAAAGGATCCAAAAATGTATGCCCGTTTAACAGGCTTATTGACAAAATAGCTTTGCAATTTGGTTCTATCTTGTATTGACAGCTTCATTTCAGAAATATACTTAAAATTAAAGAAAATATCATTATAATAAGTAACGGCAATTCACCTGGAGGCTTAATATAAATATCCTCATCTTCAAAAAAAAGGAAGACCGAGTATAGACATACCCGGTCTCTATTGATACCCTAAAAGTGAAATTCTTAATCCAATCAGTATTTACATTTTGCCGTAGGGTACCGGCATCGTTACTACTACTCGTTATTGAACCATGCTTGGGTTTCTTTTAGGGGATATGGTGGATTTTGGTTGCTTGTAAAAGGGTCTGAATCTAAAAACGTATAAGGGATAACTATTCTTTAATTCTTGATTATCTTTTGCTGGGCGACCTCGTTGCCTTTTATAGCCTTCAATACATAGAAACCACGGCCCAGGTCACTCATGTTGATCATTTCGGTTTGGCTGGCGCTGCTGTTGCGGATGGTTTTAACTACCCGGCCAGTGGCATTGAACAGCTCATACTTTACTTCGGCACCCTGCCAGGAGTCAGGAACGGTGATCTTGAGTTCATTGACTACCGGATTGGGGTAAGCCATTACGGTCATTACATCATTTTTACTCTTGCTGATCCGGATGGCGCGGATATCTGAATAGCCATAGCTGCCGTCCTGATCAACCAGTTTCAGGCGATAATAGATGATGGTGGCATCCAGTTCGCTGATATTATTTTTAAACGAGTAATTCGATTTGAAATCTGAATTGCCAACGCCGAATACCAGGCCTACCTGTTTGAAGGTCTTACCATCAGTGCTGCGTTGCAGTTCAAAATGGCTCAGGTTCTTTTCCCAGAGGGTAACCCAGTTCAGTTCTACGGTTGTCTTTTTCAGCATGGCGCCAAAACTGAGCAGTTCCAGGGGGAGTGTAGCCGCATTGGGGTAGTTAAAACCTTTCATATATAGGCTAAACTGACGAGCGCCGCTGGTAGCAACTGTAGTATAGGTGCCATAGGCAATGGAGAAACCGTTGATGCTGGTATTGGTGGTAGTAAACATGTTGTTGAAGGATCCGGTATCAATTCCGGTTCTTTCAATACCCAGTACGTTTTGTCCGTGGAAGTAATCGGCTGAAATTTCTGTAACAGAGATATCAGAAGCGGTACTCATATAAGTAGCGGTGCTGCCAATACCCATCCGCATTTCGGCAAACTCTTTCAGGGTGGCTCCGCCATCAATATCCAGGGCGGAAGCATTTACCACATCAAGGGCAACGGGAGTGGAAGTTCCTTTCTGATAAAATTGAAATTTAAAAACGACATAAGAATATCCTACCACATTACCACTGCGAACATAAGGTTGAAAGGCACCTTTG
>JAYRZH010000110.1:0-9815 GCA_041916555.1 Chitinophagaceae bacterium
TCGGCGATCTCTTTCCACTTTTCAGGCATTTCTCCATTCAAGACAATGTCGGAAATGCAGAAATGACCTCCGGGTTTCAAGACCCGGTATATTTCACTAAACACCTGTTTCTTGTTTGGAACCAGGTTTAACACACAATTGCTTACAATCACATCGGCTGCGTTGGCCGTAACAGGCATCCGCTCAATATCTCCCTGGCGGAACTCCACATTATTGTATCCCAGTTTCTCCGCATTGTTTCTCGCCCGCTCGATCATAGCCTCTGTAAAATCAATACCAATCACTTTCCCCTTTTCCCCCACTACCCTGCGGGCAATAAATGCATCGTTGCCGGCACCACTCCCCAGGTCGATCACTACCTGCCCTGCTTTTATATCCGCATGCTCCGTTGGAAGACCACAGCCCAACCCCAGATCCGCATCCGCCACATATCCTTCCAATTGGGTGTAGTCATCAGCCATAATATTATACACTTCATCACCCCCGCAACATCCGGTGGCGCCACAACAGGAAGCCAGATTGTATTCTTTGTCCTGACCCGCGATGGTACTGTACTTTTCCTTAACTAATTGCTTGAGTTCTTCTGCCTTGTTCATATGATTTAGTTTTGATTGTTATCAACAGCATTTTGCATTCTCTTCCTTGAATAACTGAAAAAGGGCATTGAAATTCCCATTGAACCGTTCAATAGCCTCCCAGTTTACGCAATAACAACTCCTCGGGCCATCCGTTTCCCCCTTGATCAAACCGGCATTCTTCAATTCCTTTAAATGCTGACTAACCGTACTCTGCGAAAGGGGCATTACCTCCACAATCTCGCCACAGATACACTGGTTGCGTTTTGCCAACACCCCCAATATTGCTATCCGCGCCGGATGACTCAATGCCTTTGCAAAAGCCGCCAGCTCCTGCTCCTGCTCCGAAAACTCTTCTTTTTTATGAATTGCCATGTGTTTAATTGCTTATCGCAAATATACGATAAGATAATTTGAACGGCCAAATTTTTTTTCAAAGGGTGTGTCAGAGGTCCCGACTTCCGTACTCGGACCCGGGTCTCCCTGCCTATCACCCCCGCTTTACCCAGGAAATGATGACTCCGCTGGTGATAATGCAAAAAATACCGGCCCAGGAGATAAGATCGGGGAAGGGGTCATTTAACATCAACCCAATAAATACGCTGAAAATGATATTGGCATATCCGACAGCCGATACAATCCCGGCCTTGTCAGATCCATAGGCGCGGGTTACAAAGTATTGTCCAAATAGGGCCGAAAGTCCGAGCAGTAATAGCAAACCCCATTCAGGTCCCTCTGGCCATTTCCAGGAGATAAAGAATATATCATCCACCGGCAGGGAAAAAGCGGCACGGGACACCATAAATAAAACGGGAACCAGCACCCCTGTACCGATGAAAGCCAGTACAATGATGCGTGGATCATAATATTTATTCAAGCGCCCAACAGTAATGTAGGCCAGTGCCGAGGTTATGCCCGATATCAATCCGGCTAAATGATAATACCAGGGAAAATGCATCACGGGTTTATAGATCAGCAACATGCCAAGAAATCCCAGCAATACGGCCAGCAATACCCGTTTCCCATTATACTCCCTGAACAACAGGAAACTAAATACCGCTATAAACAAGGCCGACGTAAGGTTATAACTCATGGCTGTTCCCAAGGGGATATGCAGGATGCAATAAAGCAACGTGTACAGGGCGGTGGTCCCCATCAATCCCCGAAACAACAATAAATGAAACTTACCTCCCCGGCTGTCTGGTGGACGGGAGGCTAAACTGGCTGCCAGAAATACCAGTCCGATCAGGTTTCGGTAAAACACCAGTTGCCCGGCGTTGAAACTTCCCTTTAATGCCTTGGCGACGCCCCCCATGATGGAAAACCCCATCGCGGCGAGCAGCATATAGAATACTCCTTTATATTTTTCCTGAACATTCATTCTCTTTGCGGTTATGCTTTACCGCCAGGTCGCGAGGGCGCGAAGGTCATAGGTTCTTTAGCCTGGAAACCGCATCCTCAAGGGTTTCCTCCTTTTTGGAAAAACAAAACCGTACTACCTTATTATCCTCACCCGACTGATAAAAAGCCGAAACGGGAATGGTAGCCACCCCGTACTCCTTTGTCACGCGGATGGCAAAGTCCTTATCTGCCTCATCGCTGATCCTGTTGTATTTGGCACAAATAAAATAACTGCCGTGGCTGTCGAGTAGGTCAAACCGGGTGCTTTTCATCAGAGAAATAAAATGGTCCCTCTTTTTTTGCATGATACCCCCCAATGAAATATAGGCTTCTTTGTTCTTTAAATACTCTGCCAGCGCTACCTGGGTTGGTGTAAAACAGCTAAAGGAATTGAACTGGTGTATCTTGGTGAATTCCTTCATCAGTGGAGCGGGGGCAATGCAGTAGCCAAGTTTCCAGCCGGTACAGTTATATACTTTTCCAAACGAAAAGCAAACAAAGCTCCTTTCGAGCAGGTCGTTGTACCGGAGCATACTGCGGTGGGGCAGGTTATCAAAAATCAGGTGTTCATAGACCTCGTCACTCACAATAAAGATGTTTGTTCCGTTGGTAATGGCCCTGAGTTGTTGAATATCCTCTTCACTTAGCACAGCTCCTGTTGGATTATGCGGCGAGTTGAGCAAAATGGCCTTGGTGCGCGAGGTTATAACCTGCCGTACATTTTCCCAATCAATATGATAATCGGGGTACACCAGCGGAACCCTGATGGCTTTTGCCCCATTTACCTCCACATTGGGAATATAGCTGTCGTAGGCCGGTTCAAATACAATGACCTCATCACGGGGTTGCAAAATGGCGGTCAGCGCGGAGTATATGGCATAGGTACCACCCGGAGTGATCACTACTTCCGTATCGGGATTGATTGAAGTACCATACAGATAATGCACTTTTTCAGCAATTGCTTCCCGCAACGGCAGCCAACCTGGCATAGGGGCGTACTGGTTGTGTCCATCCCGCATGGCCCTGGCCACCAGATCGGTTAATTCCACGCTCATCGGAAAATCAGGAAACCCCTGCCCAAGGTTGATGGCCTTGTGTGCCGTAGCCAGGCCACTCATGACAGTGAAAATGGTGGTGCCGACGTTGGGAAGTTTGGAGTGGATAGTCACGCGTTTTTGTAAAAATACGAAATAAGGGAAGAGGGAATTATCAGTAAGTCGCAAAGGCGAGGTGAAACGCTAAGTCCTGGCGCTTCTTTGCGGTATATTACTCATGACTTATTAATCAAAAAACGATAGCCAATCCCCTTGATCGTTATAATCTCCAATGCGGGGTCTTCTTTGAGATAGCCCCGGAGTTTGGTAATATAGACATCGAGGTTGCGGGAATTAAAGAAGGAATCATTTCCCCAAAGGAGGTTGAGAATATCTTTCCGGTCGATGATCTTTTCCCGGTTTTCGTAAAGCAACTTGAGCAATTCGGCTTCGCGGTAGGAGAGTTTTCTATCTTCTTTTCCATTGGAAAGTACCTGCCGATGGCTATGAAACTGCAGATGTCCCATGGTGACAGAGTCCGTAATGGGTTTGGCCCCGGCATCGCCTTTTGATTTAAGGGCATGTTGGATACGCACGATCAACTCCTCCATGCTAAAAGGCTTTCGGATATAATCATTTCCCCCAAGGGAAAAACCTTTGACCACATCCTCCGTTTGGGTTTTGGCGGTAAGGAAAATGATCGGTACGGTTTCATCCACTGCCCTGATCTCATCCGCAATGGTAAAACCATCCTTGTTTGGGAGCATCACATCCAGCACACAGATATCGGGGTTTACTTTGCGGAATAGGGGAAATGCCTTGTCGCCATCCCCTTCCATAAAAACGGAATAACCCCGGCTTTCCAGGCTTTCCTTGACGATCTTGCCAAGGAACAGCTCATCCTCTATATAAAGTACTTTAATATCAGCCATGATTCTTGGGAAGGTTGATGATAAAGGTAGTGCCTTTACCTGTTTCGCTTTCCAGATCCACCTTGCCACCATGTTTTGCCACCACTTCGGCTACATAACTTAAACCAAGCCCATACCCTTTTACATTATGGGTATCCCCGGCTGGCACGCGAAAGAATTTTTCAAAAACCCGGTCTTTGTACGCAGCGGGGATGCCTATACCCCGGTCGATTACCGTCAGCAGTAAGGAAGGGCCCTTGTCGGCAATAACCAGCCTGATGTCCGGAGAATCCGGCGAGTATTTGAGGGCATTATCCACCAGGTTATACAACACACTTGTAAGGTGCATTTTGTCGGCCATGAGTTCAAAATCGGCCCCTTCGATCAACAGTTCGCAATGGGCATGGTATTTTTCAAATTGCAGCTTAAAACTTGCCACCACTTCCTGCGCCAGATTTCGGAGATCCACACTTTCCTTTCTTAATTCCAGTTCTTTGTTCTCAAACATGGAAAGTTTAAGAACCTTATCTACCAGCATCGACAACCGGTTGAGTTCATTCTGGGAGATATCAAGGTATTCTTTGGTCCGGGCCGGATCGTTTATCGCGTTAAAGTTTTTAAGCGCTTCTATAGCTACGCCTACGGTAGCGATCGGGGTCTTTAACTCATGGGTTACATTGCTGATAAAATCATTCTTCATAGCCGTCAGCCTTCTTTGTTTAAGGAGGTTGCGGTAAAGGAATACCAGGGAAATGATGGTTACTCCCATCAGGAAAATGGAAAACAAAATGGGAAGCAATAAGCGGTTGAACAGGTAGGGCATGGTATTTCCCAATACCAGCTCGTAGGTGCGGGGGTGGGTAAACCCAAGGGTCACTTTATTATCATCCGGCTGGTCGGGCCCGTGTCGGGGCATGCCTGGTGGAAAAGGACTCGCCGGGCCATTCATCTCCCGAATGTCCCTGACTGGCGTGGCTGTATCTTTTTTAATGGAAAAAGGCACATTGATCTTCTCCTTTTTAAGCGTAACGGCAAAGGCTGAATCAATGGATTTCAAACTAAGCGTATCCTGCAGGGAATCGATGCGGTACAGGAACCGAAGCAGGTTGGCATTGGGTGCCCCGGGGCCTATCTGCCGGGTGCTGTCTTTGCGAATGACAATATTATTTTTCTCATCCGTGAACACAATGGTGGAGCTGATGGTTTGTTGTTTCCGGATGGAGTCGCCAACCCTTTTTCCCAGGGCATTCACCATACTGGCCACTGCTTCCCCGTCACCAACACGGATGGTAACTTTTCCTCCCTTTTTGCCAAAAAAATCAAAATCCAGCCGACTTGTGGTGTCTCTTTCAATATCCTGAAAACGAAAAGCGGAGGCCTGGAGTTTCACCAATGATTCCCGGAAATGAAAATTAGCCCGTTGGCGAAGGGTTTTGTTTTCCCGGTCGTAGCTGTTTTTCAGCCAATAGCCCTGAAAACCACCAATTACCAATACGGTCAGTACAATGAGGAAAAGTTCCCCCTGCCTATGACGGGTGGCCTTGGATGATATGGTCGCGGGAGTTGACAACAGAACAAAAATAGGCCATTCCCAATCGCTGGCAGACCCTTGTTAACCTTAATTAACCTTATTGAAAGGTGCGTTAACGGAGCGGTGTGCCGGGTGTAATTAGTTTTGGGACAAATAATAATCTCATGAAGCGTATTGCATTCTTCTTTGTCTTATCCCTCACCAGCTCCCTGCTTTGGGCACAGCAAACCCAGGGCCGAATTGTTTATGAACGCACATCCAAACTAAGGATACAGATCGCGGGCAATAACCCGGCTTTCTCCAATGCCATTCCACAGGAAAGAAAAGACCGTTTTGAGTTGCTTTTTGCCAACAACCAAACCCTTTGGCGGGCACTGCCTGATATGGCTGAAGATGAAATGAGCTTTGGCGGCGAAGGGGCCCAGGTCCGCATCGTAATGCCCGGATCCCAGGACGTGAGTTTCTCTGATCTCCCGGAAATGAAAAAAGTGGATTACCGCGAGTTGTTTGGTAAGAATTTTCTCGTAGCCGACACCATCAACCGCCTTAGCTGGAAACTCAGTGATGAAACCAAAGATATCCTGGGTCACAAATGCCGCAAAGCCACCAGCTCCCGGACCCAGTCAAGCATGCGGATGAATAATAACAATGGGGTAATGACAAGGGAAGAAGTTACCGATACCCTCGAAGTCACGGCCTGGTTTGCCACCGATATACCTGTATTTGCCGGACCGTTGATCTACCAGGGCCAGTTGCCTGGCGCTGTGCTTGAAGTAACCGAAGGCGACCGGGTGAGTATTGTAGCCACCGAGATATCCGACAAGGTAGATACCAAGGAGATCAAGGAACCCAAAGGGGGGAAAAAGATATCACAAGCCGAATTTGTAAAGGAAAGGGAGAAAATGATGAAGGAGATGCAGGAGAATGGGGGAATGCAATTCAGGATGCGTAACTAGGACAGGATTGTTTGATTTTTCGATCTTTGGATTACGCAGATTTCTCGGATTACCCGAATTTTAGGTTATGTTTCTCGCAGCGCACGCAAAGATTAAGAAGAACGCAACGGCCCTCTTATTTTCGATCTAAATACCGCCGCTGCGTCCGTTTCAACTTTGCGTGCGCTGCGAGAAACATAACCAAAATTCATGTAATCCGTTAAATCAAAGGCCAATGTTCAATCTCTTTGGTAAAAAGCAGGCGGCAAAATTCAAGGATATCGTATGGGTCCAGGAACAGGCAAAAAGATCAGGGCTGCTTACTCTTATTAACGAAAAGCCCGAATCCGTGCTTGTAGCCTGGTTTGAAGAAACCCGGGAAGGGTTTTCGCAATTTCTGCAATCACATCAGATTGATAATCCTGTTTACCTCTATCGGGAATTACACCAGTCCCAGGCTCAGGGTAAACCGCTGATTGTATTAGAACATTATCCCCTGGCAGAAAAAGAAAATGAGTTCTTTCAGGCTTTTAGCGGGCAGGAGATACTGGTGCTGAGCGCCCTGGATGAACCGCTTTTCAAACGTTTTGGCGGTGACAAGATCGTGGATATGATGAAAAAACTGGGGATGGATGAATCCGAATCTCTTTCACATGCCCTCATCAGCTCCGCCATTACCAATGCCCAGGAGAAGATTGCAAAGAAAATTGGCATTGAGCAATCAGCGCGCTCGGCAACGGAATGGCTGGAAAGAAATTTGCCCGCTTAATGTTCCATGGTCCCCGTTTTACGGGTAGATCCCAATCCGGCAATAAAGTTAAGGGCCGCTATCAGGTTACCTCCTTTACTAATAGTGCCATCAAAGTTTCGGCCAAAGGCAAAAGTCAGTTTTTGGTTTTTCCAGATGGCGTATTCCGCATTGACCACAAACCGCCAGGAAGGATCAAGATCCGATTTCCCCAACACGCTTCGATACAGCAATTCACTGCTCAGGGAAAACCGGCCTTCCATCGCATTGATCAACATCCTGCCCCCTGCATCAAAAGTGGAGACTTTATCGGTGGTTAATACACCCAGTGGATCCGCAAAAATGGATTCAGGTTGATACAGGTATCGGGCTATAAACAAAGTGGTAATTCCTTTATTTCCATTTTCATTTCCAAAAGTCAGCCAGGCCCCTGCTTTGGCCGTTTTGGCGTTCCCAAACCTGTTGCCGGGGAAATCAAAGACGATACCCGAGGCAAAATCCAGAAAAAGCCCTTTTCTCTCTGACTGGAAGGAGCCGGCCGTTTCCTTTAGTTTTTTGTAAACCTCACCGGCTGCCGCTATTTCACTACGCATTTCCTGCATGGCCTCATTCGACTCGTTACCGATCAGGTTTTCCAGCGAGTCAATCTCTTTGGTCAGGTTCTGAAACCTGTTGCTTTCCGCAGGTGACCATTGGGCGCTGGGCTTAAGCATAATTGATCTTAATTCCAGTTTCAACACGCTGACCTGTTCATTGTGTGAGTTTGCCAGGCTTATTTGTTCAAAAAGCTGAAGCATGTTGGCCTGCAATTTTACCATGGAATCGTAGGTGGTTTTTGTCTTGCCTGTCCACCCTGGCCGAAGAATGGAAAATTTGATACCAAACGCGAGTTTGGTGCTTTTCAGGCTATCTACTTCTTCCGATCCATCGGGGCCAAGTCTGGAATACCCGGCGGAAATGACCAGGGTCTGCGGAATGATGTACTTTTTCTCATTAAAGGTGTTTAGCAGGTATTTTTTTCTTTTCATTAGAAAAGGGGCCACTTCCACCGCATAACTATTGGGAATGGAGGTAAAGTTTGAGGTAGCATTCTGAAGGGAGAGGCGGAACTCTGTAATGTCACTGGGTCGCTCAATCAGGCTGGGCGAAATGCCAAGCAGGTTAAATGCCGGTGAGGAGGGTGATTTCAACAGGTCCAGTTTGATAGTCGTATCAATTCCCGGGTCCTGGGCCATGAGGTTCAGGCTTGAAATCAAAACCACAAAAAGCAACAGATTCCTTTTTTTCATGCGCATGGATTTTTACTCAAAAAATATGATGGTGATCTTATAACCGACTGAATCTCCCTGTGCCTGAACGGTTCTTTTTAGCCCGATTGTATAATCCTGTACACCTCCTTTGATTGTCATATCCAGGCTGGTAAGGTCTGTATCGTGAGATACATCGGTAACAAGGGTATAGATTACCATTTCCTGGCCCCGAAGGTTTCCATTGGTTCCCAGGTCAAGTCCGGTAATGGAACCCGGTTGCTCCCTTACCAGGGTATTACTATCCAGTTTAATGGTAGTGACAGCCGATTGACCGGTAGCTCCGGGAAAGAGGTCAAGCAGAACATGCCGGTCGGAGCTGTCAACCTTGTACACGCCAAAATGGGCGGTGCGTTCATCCGATTCGTTGACCCTGGTTTTAAGGGCTTTCTTCTTTGCCATGGTTAAGGTTTTTGGTTAATGATCTAATTACGTTTGGTGGTGTCTGTCCTGCTACCCAGGCTATTCGCGATGCTTTTGTAAACTTCGCCTATGGATTTGATTTCACGGGCATCAATGGTCAGTATATAATTGGTCAGGTTGTTAATGGTTACGGTATTGAGGTTGATCAATGAGTCGGCCTCTCGTAAATACCTGGTTGTATCAATACGGGTAATCAGGGTATCTTTCTTGTTAATTTCCCGCTTTTCGGTAGTCAGGTAAAGCCCGGTATTCTGCAGGGCAGAAAGCTGCCCAAGTATATTGGCTTCGGCCTTGGTATAATTCATGTAACTGCCGATGTTCTGGTTAAAATTCTCCTGTTGCTTAAACACCACCGGAAAAAACCCGCAGAAGGTCACCACCATCAGGATGGCCAGGAAAAGGGCCTTGAGGGGTTCGGAGCTTCCTCCCCAGCCCTTATTGATAACAATAAAAAGGACAACGCCACCCACACAGGAAAACAGCATGGTTAGGATCAATACGCCATAGTAATTTCTAAAGAATAACCGGCTCAGCTCGAGGTAATGGGTTTTCCGCGTAGCCAATACCTTTTGCTGTGTTTTGATTGTTTTAAACTGGGTGGTGGTGAGTAGGTCAGGTTTGGCCAGGCTGTCGATATGTTCCTGTATCAGCTCCTGTGATTTCGAAAAGGGCTTCATCATGTCAACAGCTACATTTCCCATTTGAACATTGGCAATGAGGAATACGACAATGGCGGTAATGACAACCGATGAAAAAACGATGATAGATTTTACCTTGTCCGTTTGGGACCGGTAAAAGGATAAGGGGGATTGCATAGTAGGTTGGTTTGCTGTTACAAGTTCAAGAAAATAAAGGAGAAAACCGGGTATGACAATCGATTTTTCTCCTTCTTTTTATACTTACTTAAGTATCATTACTTACTGGCGTCCCAGTTCTGTACGCAGGCCTAC
>JAYRZH010000111.1:0-9791 GCA_041916555.1 Chitinophagaceae bacterium
GTAGGCCAGGGTTTCCAGGCCATGGATCTTTTTCTTTGATTTTTTGGCCTCATTCATGATAACCTGCTCCATGGCAATATTCTCCTCACAGGGCAGGCCTTCCTCCATCATGGTACTGGCAGCCAGCAGGGGCTTGTATTTTTCTATCATTGAAAAAGGGATGATGCCCCCTTTTTTCTTGAAATAGTCCTTTACCTGTTGATAGTCTTCTTTGCTGATCAGGTCGGCCAGGGTGGTGTCATTTTTCATCCTCATCTGGGTCATGGCACCCATCATTTCCACGAGGTTGTCCATATCCACTTCAAAGTAAATGCCCTGGCTGTTTCGGATGGCGGTACGGAGGCTGTCGCTTAGCTTGGCTTCCTCCTTGCAAATGACATGGACGGTGCCAAAGAGGTAAGAAGGCTGGCTCATACCGTTGCCGCTTATACGCCAGAGCAGGGTCTTATCCAGAGTGGGTGTTGGGGCCTCTCCTACTGCTTTTTTGGCTGGGCCACATCCAGTATTGATCAAAATCAGGAATAGCGCGGAAACCAATTTGTAAAATTGCAGGAGTTTACCAAATTTTCTTACTTTCATTGCAGTAATCATTAAATCTTAAACCATGAGAAGAAGCTTAGCATTTTTTGCGCTATTGCTATTTGCCAGCCAATCCCACGCACAGAAAGTCAAAGATACACAGATTCCTCCCTTTGGTTCGGTAGAAAAGGCCGACCTCGAATTAACCCAATGCAGTTTTGATCCGGACGCCGAAGCCATGGTTCTTGTTGAGAATGGCGAATTAGCCTATCTGGATGGTGTGGGGCTTTATCTGGAAAAACGAGTACGCGTCAAAATCCTTAAGAAGGAAGGGCTTGACCGGGCCGATGTCCACCTGCGTTACTTTACTGCGGATAATGATGTTAGCATTAAAGACATTTCTGCCCAGACCTATAATCTCGATCCCTCCGGCAAGGTGGTGGTCACCAAGGTTGACAAGAAACAGATATTTGACAAAAAGATAAACAAACGCTGGGCCGAGAAGGTGTTCACCTTTCCGGAGGTTAAGGTGGGCAGCATCATTGAGTATAAATACAAACACAATGGTATTGGTTTGATCAACTGGTATTTTCAACACGATATACCTGTTAAAACAAGTCAGTATGCGCTTGATTTCCCCGATTATATCCAGATGCGCAATACCCCTTTTTGCAGCCGGAAGTATGAAAGAAAAGAAGAGAATAAAGGAACCAGGATGGTCCAAACCTATACAATGCATGACATACCGGGTTTCAGGAACGAAGGATTTGTGATCAATGATGAGGCCTATATGGACAGGCTGGAAACCACCATGTCTGCCTACAAGGAGGCCAGTGGTTTGTGGAAAAGCCGAAATGTCAACTGGGTTCAGGTGATCCGTGCATTGATGGATGATGAAGATTTTGGTATTCAGTTAAAACGGGATATCCCCCGTACGGCCGATCTTGACCTGGAACTTTCAAGGGTCACTGATGAGTACCAGCGGATGAAAATCATTCACCACTATGTACGTAAGAACATGACCTGGAATGAGTACTATGGTATTTGGGCGCTGGATGGGGTTAAATCCGCCTGGAAAGACCGGAAAGGCACAACCGGAGAAATCAACCTGATCCTGGTAAACCTTCTTCGCGATGCCGGGTTAAACGCCAAACCTGTTTTGGTCAGCACACATGATAATGGACTGGTGAATTCCTCTGATGCAGGAACCTATGATTTCCCGGGGTATAACCAGTTTAATAAGGTATTGGCCTATGTTACCATCGGAAAAAAAGTATATGTTCTGGATGCCTCTGAAAAAGAGACCCCAACCCACCTTATACCCCGCGACGTATTGCTGACCGAGGCCCTGGTGATTGAAAAAATTGATACCGGGGAATGGGGATGGGTGAGTTTAACCGATCCCACCGAAACCTATAAGGAAATATTCATCTTTAACGGCAATATTGGAACAGATGGAAAGCTAAAAGGAAAACTTGACATTACCAGTATGGATTATTCCCGTCTTCGCAAATTAGGGCTTGCCAAGAAAGGGGAAAAGGAGTTTAAGGAGAAATTTCTGGCAGTGGCCGATCCAAACCTGGAAATTGAAAAACTCAGTTTTGAGAACCAGGATGCCGATTCCCTGCCCCTAATACAACACGTTGAATACACTGAAACCCTGAACGGAACGGGAGATTACCAGTTTGTCTCACTCAATAGATTTACGGGGTTGGAGAAAAATCCCTTTATTGCGGATTCCAGACAGTCGGATGTATTCTTTGGGGCGAACCAATCCTATATCATCTCCGGAAATCTTTTTGCCCCGGAAGGATATGAATGGGATGCCCCTCCCAAAAATTTGCGCATGATCATGCCTGACACGAGTATCTCTATTACCCGTATTTCCCAGGTAAATGCCGACCGGTTGTCGATGCGGATCACAATAGATTTTAAAAAACCCTTTTTCTCCACCAAGGAGTATGAATCCTTTCATGAATTCTATAAACAACTGTTTGACATCCTGAGCGAGCAATACGTGATCAAGAAAAAAGCCAGGCCATGAGTTTTGCAAAGACCATCCAAAAAGGGTTGTTGCTTTTTACTTTGGCTATTTATGGAACTGCCCAGTCCCAGAATGTGGATGAATTGGGAGAGTTCAGACAGGAAGAGTTGGATCTAAAAGTTTGTTCCTTTGACCCGGATGCGGCTGCCATGTACCTGGATTACCATGCCTCAGCGGATCATAACGGGGCCAATCACCTGGTGACCAGGTATCATATCCGCCTGAAGATCCTAAAAGAAAGCGCCCTGGATGAAGCCAATGTGGTTATCCCTTTCTATCACAACGATGATTTTGAATTTATCAGTGAATTTGATGGTGTCACCATTAGTCCTGGAGTCAATGGGCGACCGGTTTACACCAAACTGGAAAACAAATCTATTTTTACCAAAAAGGAGAATGAGTACTATAGTACCATGCGAATAGCCTTTCCGGCGGTCAAGGTAGGATCGATCATTGATTACAAGTTTACGAGTACCATGAAGAGCTATGCGGGGCTTGAGAAATGGGTGTTTCAACACTTCTACCCTGTTGCCCGCAGCAGTTATTACCTGGTTATCCTTCCGAATATCGAATTCAGCTATTCCATACAAAAACTACCCAACTATCATATAGATATAAAACCTGACAGGGAAAAGGGGGCTATCTCATTTTCAATTAAAGACCTGCCCGGCTTTACCAATGAAGCCTATATGGATACCCGCGATGATTACCTTACCCGGGTGGATTTTCAATTGTCAAGGACCTATACCGGAAAAAAATACATGGAAAACTGGGACCAGGTGGCTTCCGAGTTTTGGTCGGAAAAGTATTTTGGAAAGCAATTGAATGAAAAGCTCTCCGAGGCCAAACCTCTCCTAACCTCCATATCCCAGCTACCTACACCACTGGAAAAAATGACGGCCCTGTACCGCCATCTCCAAAAAAACTACACCTGGAACGGAATTGAATCCAGGTATTCCATCGATGGCATTAAGAGGGTTTGGGAAAAAAGGAATGGCAGTTCGGGGGACCTGAATCTTTTATTGATCAACTTGCTACAACAAGCGGGCCTGCCGGCAGAACCTTTGCTTGTGAGCCGCCGGAGCCATGGCAAGGTTTATCCGAATATCCCTTTCGCTGATCAGTTTAGTACCGTCTTTGCCTATGTCAAGATTAACGACAAAGAGTATATCCTGGACCTTTCCAATCCTCAGGAAGATATACAGCTATTTCCGGTATCTGTACTTAATACCACAGGACTTATTGTAAGAAAGAAAGAAGGTCAGCTTCTTGAAATCAAACCCAAAGAAGCCCTGGTCATCATGACCAACCTGACCCTGGTGGTTGACCCGGACAAAATGCATGTTGAAGGAAATCAGTATTGTACCGGATATGGGCGCCTGCTTCGCTTAAAAGAATGGCAGTCCTCCCCTACCACTTATAAGAAGCAGTATTTTGAAACAGCCGGAAATTTGTCGATGACCCAGTTTGAGGTGGTGAATGAATTAATCGATAGTCTGCCACTGGAACACCGGTTTAAGTTTGAGATGGAAACGCCTTCCACCGGCGACTACCTATTTATCCCACTTGACCTGATCACCGGTATGGATGACAAAAACCCGTTTATCAGCAATAACCGATTTAGCGATATCAATTTTGGGTATAAACAAACGATCCTGATTAACCTTATTATTCATTTACCGGAGGGTTATAAACTTGAATCGCTGCCAAAGCCGGTGAGTATGACCAATCCCGACAAGAGCATTTCCCTGTCCA
The DNA here is from genome assembly GCA_041916555.1 of Chitinophagaceae bacterium. Lineage (GTDB taxonomy): Bacteria > Bacteroidota > Bacteroidia > Chitinophagales > Chitinophagaceae > SpSt-398. The sequence continues at coordinate 4,319 of JAYRZH010000111.1, forward strand.
GATTGGCCAGTCAAACAAACTCGGGTATGATAATGGTCCGGTTTGAGTTAAAGCTCAACCGAGGCGACTTTTACAATTCCGAGTATGGGATGATCAGGGAATTTTATAAAAAGATATATGAACTGCATGACGAGAAAATCGCCATTAAGAAAAGCTAAGGGATTTATTTCCCTATTCCTGGCATGGGTTATACTTCCTGGTTTTTACAGCCAGGCCCAAACCATTTCGTACGATATATCCAACATTCCCGAACCGATCAAGGAAAAGGCATCGGTCATTACCCAATATAGCCTTCAGCGTTATCTGGTAGAAGATCTCGAGAAAGCTACCTATACCACCCGTAAAGTTTATACCATTGTCAGTGAGGAAGGAGATAATGCCCATGTTATCGCATTGCCATCTACCCGATATTTTAATCTGGATGAGGTGGATGTGAAAGTGTACGACAAGTTTGGCAAGCAGGTATCCAAACATAAGAAAAAGGATATGGTGATGCAGGCAACGGGCGAAGGTCTGGTAGATGAAGGCGTTTATTATTTTCTAAGTATCGCAACACCTTCCTTTCCGTTGACCATTGAGGAAGAGTATGTGTATAAGATCAAAGGCACCCTGTCTGTGCCTCCATTTCAAATTGCAGACCCCGGGGAAAGCATCGTTGAGTCCGTATTCGAGGCCGTGGTACCTGTGGAATTAGGACTTAGGTATAAACCTAAGAACATCAGCATTCAACCTGTTGAACGGGATTTAGGGAAATCAAAATCTTATACCTGGACAGTCAAAAATCTTCCCCCCTTTGAATACGAGGAGGGTGCGGTAAAAGGCATTGACCGGTACCCGGCTGTGGATATCGTGCTCAACAAGTTCTCCCATTATGGAAACAATGGTGACCTTAGTTCCTGGAACCAGTTTGGACAATGGATCGGCAGCCTGTACAAGGGTCTGGATGAATTGCCTGTGGACAGGGCCCAATTCTTCAGGGACCTTGTCAGGGAGGCCAAGACAGACCGGGAGAAAGCCAGGATCATCTACAAATACCTGCAGGATAATTTCCGGTATGTGAGTATTCAACTTGGCATAGGCGGGTTAAAACCTTTTTCAGCCACTTTTACTGACCAGAAGAAGTATGGAGATTGCAAGGGGTTGAGCAATTATATGAAAGCAGCATTATCCTCGGTGGGTGTCCGAAGCCATGTGGCCATTATCAATTCGGAGTACAATGCCTTGCCGGTGGACCCCAATTTTCCCGCAAATGATTTTGACCATGTGATATTGTGTATTCCCCAGAAGGGGGATTCAATCTGGCTGGAATGCACCAGCAATACGGCAGAGTTTGGAAAACTGGGCACCTTTACCGAGAACAGAAATGCCCTGCTGGTTACAGAAACTGGAGGGGTGCTGGTACCAACTCCCAAAAGCAAGCCAGAATCGAACCAAATTCTGATACACAGCGTGATCAACCTTCAGGACGATGCTTCCGGGATTATTGAATCCAATATCCATACCACCGGCTATTACACTTATATTATCGATTATATCATAAAGGAAAAAAGGGATGATCAAAAAGAGTCGATCGTGTTTTCTTTGGGGTACAAGCAGCCAGATGATTTTATAATGACCCAGGATGCGGACAAGGTCATTATTAAGTTGCAGTATGCCAAATACCAGAATTTAGCGCAGGCAATAAACAATTCCTGGCCCCCAACCCTTACAAAGTCTGGAACAAGGTATTACCCAAAGCTGAAAACCGTAAACTCGATTATTATTTCAGGAACCCGTTTATCCAACGTGATACAACGGAAATCAGACTGCCCGATGGATACGAGGTGGATGCCCTGCCCAAACCCAAAGAACTGAAGTCAACTTATGCCGAGTACAGGTCGGATTACCGGTTTGATCCCGCCACCAGATCGGTGGTGAGTACTTTTGAACTTAAATTGATGCAGCATCATATACCCGCCGCAGATTATCCCCAGGTCAAACAGTTTTTTGAGGAGGTGAAAAAGGAAGACAAACAGCGGGTGGTCATTCGGAAACAATGACCTAAGATACCACTGCTTCGGTTCCATAGATCTGGTCCCTGAACTGCAAACTGGGTGAGGGTAAAAAGGCGCCCAGTCCGAGGCTCTCCCATTTCTTATCTACAGACGATATGGTTTCGGGATCGGCTACAATGATATTGGGCCAGTCGCGCTGAAAGTCGTCATGCTCCTTGGTTTTTCGGGTACCATCCAATCCCATACAGGCAAAAATCCCTTCGCCATTCTTCCGGTTATGCTGGTGGAGGTAATGATCGCGTTTGGGGTCCATATTATTGCAGAAACGCCACAATGCCGTTCCCAGATGCCTGGCATCCACGGTATGCTCCACATAAAGGATCATCTTGATGCTTTCCGTTTCCGGCAGGGAAGCAAGGGCCTCATGCAATTCAGCGATATGCCCCTTTCTGTCTTTTTTCACGGAAACCACCAGACAGGGAATCTGATGCGCGAGGAGGGAACTGTTTACAGAATGAATTTCCGGGAATTGTTTCACCACCTCATCTGACCAGTCTTTACCACACATTTTCCAGCTATATCTTTCATCTGTTTCCTCTTCGGTTTTACGGGTGCCATCAATACAAAGTTTTCCCCCAAATCCCAGTTTGTTACAACTGTGGTCAAGTACATCCATTGGCCCCTGCGAAAAATAGAGGTCTGTCGCCGGGTTTAAATTTTGAAACACTTCCCGGGTCAGGTTTTGGTAATCGTTGATGGGTGTAGGCCCGTCTGCCAGAACCAGTATCTTATTAAACATCATCTGACCTGCCCCCCACATGGCGTTCATTACTTTTTGTCCCTGCCCCGCATACTCCTTGTGGATCTTAGTGATGACGAGGTTGTGGAAAACACCCTCCACGGGCATATCCATATCCATGATTTCGGGAACCATGGTCATTTTAATCGGGGCCAGGAAAATCCGTTCTGTGGCCTTGCCCAACCAGGCGTCTTCCTGGGGAGGTATGCCTACGATGGTGGCCGGGTAAACTGCGTCCTTTCGGTGGGTAATGGCAGTAATATGGAAACGGGGGTACCAGTCGGGCAAAGAATAATAACCCGTGTGATCGCCAAAAGGCCCTTCCCAGATCAATTCATCCTGGGGGTCAACATATCCTTCAATGATAAAATCCGCATCTGCGGGGACCTCAATATCGGGTTGGGTGATACACTTGACCAGTTCCACCTTTTTCTTGCGAAGAAATCCGGCCAGCATGTATTCATCTACATTCTCCGGCAAGGGGGCTGTAGCAGAATAAGCATATACGGGATCACCACCCAGGGCCACGGCCACAGGCATCCTCTCCCCTTTCTTCTTGTATTCATTAAAGTGTTTGGCAGAAACCTTGTGCTTATGCCAGTGCATGCCTGTAAGCTTTGGGCCAAATACCTGCATCCGGTACATGCCCACATTTCTGGTCTGGGTATTGGGCTCACGGGTATGAATGATCGGAAGGGTGACAAAAGGGCCTCCGTCTTTGGGCCAGCAGGTAATCACGGGTAGTTTTGAAATATCCGGATCGGTCATCACAACTTCCTGACATTCCCCGCGTCCTTTAACAACCTTGGGCATCCAGGAGGCAAACTGCCCCAGTTTTGGCAATACCTTGAGTTTGTCAAGGATACTCTCTTTTGGTGCGGATAGGAGCTTGAACAAGGATTCAATTTCCCTGGCAACGTCATCGAGGTGATTGACTCCGAGGGCCAGGCACATCCGCTTGTCACTGCCATAAGCGTTCATCAAAACGGGGAAATCATAGCCTGTATTCTCAAACAAAAGAGCCTTGCCCCCACCGGGTGTTTTGCTTATCCGATCGGTGATTTCGGCAATTTCCAGCCTGGGGTCAACAAATGTCTTTATGCGAATAAGTTCTCCTGCCTGTTCGAGTGTTTCAATAAAATGCCTCTGATTGCGGTATGCCATTGTAGGAAAGTATAGTGCAAAAGTAAATTACAAATGGCACTTTAAAAGGTTTTAGCCTTTCAGGGAACGAATGTGACTTACTGATCAGAGAGGGACCGTGGGGCAGGCATTGCGGTTTCTTCTTCCCGGGCGATACCGGCCATTATCATCGGTGGTTTTCTTTCCTAATCGGAAGCTGATATTAAACCCGGTGAAATAATAGATATCCTTGAATTTTTCCCCGCCACGCTGGGCTCCTTTCGAGGGGTAATTGGGGTCTCCGCCGGGGAGTTCATCTCCTCTGTAAGCCAGCGAAGCGGCAAGAGGACCACGGGCATTGATCAGGTCATTGGCATCCGCGTAGTTTGTACTGACATCGTCAAGGTAATCGGTCCATGTTTTCCTCAAACCCACTTCAAATCCCAACCGGATATCATCGGTGATGGCATATTTAAAACCGGCGCCAAATGGAAGGGAAAGCTGAAGCCTGGAATAGGGTTCTTTGTTATATCCGGCAATACCCTGACCTTCTGTACCCAGGGGTTGTAAAAATTGTTTGCCCCCGGCTGAGTCGAGTGTAAAGGGATTGAAATGAAAGAAGGCCACTCCCCCAAACAGGTAAGGTGACCATCTCTTATAGTAGAGGTTATTGAAATAGAATTCGCCAACCAGGCTTAATTCTGTGATGGAGGACTTTGCGGAGAGGTTGCGGGCAACAAGCACGTCCTTTTTCTGGTATTTGTCGTTACCCTCGATACGGGCATAGGTTAATCCGCCCCGCAACATGATCTGGTCGAATAGTTCATAGTGAAGCGTGAGTCCAATATGGCCATTGGTTTGGCGGAAATCATAATATTTATCCACCAGGTCGCCCTGGTAATTGGATAAGCCGGTTGCCAAACCCACATGCCAGTCTTGTGACCTGCCAGGAAGGGCAAGGAAAAGGAATAGAGGTAATGTCCAGAAAGTCTTCATAGCTCAGTTTTCGATTGACCAACAAAAATGAGGCCTGATTTTCAAGCCAGTTTATTAACGGATTTAGTAAGTACGGGTTGCCGTTCTGTTTGTTAGCGAAACCTTAAAAAATGGGATAGGGTAAAGGATTGGAATAGGTCCAATACAAGGTAAGAAATTAAAATGGTTCGGTCAACTGGATGCCTAACCCAGTTTCCACGGGGATGGAATACGAACCGTTCTGGTAGGAAAGCCCGGTAGCGAGGTCTTCAGCCAGCAGCAAGGGGCCGTCCATATCGAGGTAGTCCACAAGGGGGGCGAGGTGGGCCATGGCGGCTGAACCAATAGTGCTTTCATTCATGCATCCGATCATTACTTTCAGACCCAGTTCACGTGCCTGGGTGATCATCCAGCGGGCCGGGGTGATACCACTGCATTTTGTGAGTTTGATATTGATCCCGTGAAAATGATCTTTGCATTTGGCCACATCTGATTCGAACACACAGCTTTCATCGGCGAACAATGGAAGCGGTGAAAAGGCAAACAGTTTTTTCATCCCTTCCCAATCATCTTTGTGCAAGGG
>JAYRZH010000112.1:0-9603 GCA_041916555.1 Chitinophagaceae bacterium
CTGGGTTTTTTGAATGATGACCCCCGTCACCCTGTTATCCTTGGCATGTTGAATAGTTCTAAAATGCCTGCCGTAAACCAGGCTAAGGATACCAACCACCTGAAGGGTTTTGTAACAAGGGAGAAAATGAAGATCTGGTTTGATGATGAAAACAAAATACTGGAGATATCCACCGCGGCGGGTAATAGTATTCGGCTGGATGAAAAGGATAAAAAGATCGCCCTGAAAGATCAGCATGGGAATGAATTCACCATGAGCAAGGATGGAATAGTCATTAAAAGCATTAAAGATATTAAACTGGATGCGGCCTCGGGAAAGATCGGCGCCAGTGGCAATGAGATTGAGTCATCGGCCAACTCCAAATTGAAACTATCGGGAAATGGGTCTGCGGAAATGTCTTCCGGCGGCACTACTTCCGTCAAAGGTTCCATGGTACAAATCAACTAAAACTACAATCATGCCAGCCGCAGTACGGGTAACAGATACAACGAATCATGGTGGAACAGTCACAGGGCCTGGTGCTTCAACCGTAATGATCGGAGGAATGCCAGCCGCAGTATCCGGAGATATGCATGTTTGCTCCTTGCCCCCGACAGGGCATCAACCCACGGCCAGCCCGTTTACGGTTGGCAGCAGCACGGTAATGATAGCAGGCCGGCCCGCGATTCGGGTAGGGGATGTGTGTGGTTGTGGCGCAGGTGCGGTGGTGGGATGCCCAACGGTCATGATTGGATAATAAAATATTGACATGAGCGACAAAGCACAATTTATTGGAACGGGGTGGGCCTTTCCTCCGGCATTTGACCTGGCAACAGGGGGAACGGTGATGACCAGCGGTTATGAAGATATTGAAGGCAGTCTTCATATTCTTTTGTCAACCACCCTTGGCGAACGCGTGATGAGACAGGATTATGGCTGTAATCTTCGCGATTATGTGTTTAGTCCGCTCAATACCACCATGGAAGCCTATATCAGGAAACTGGTGGAAGATGCCATCATCTACTTTGAACCCCGTATAACCCTGGAAAAACTGACTGTAGAGTTTCGCGATACGGAAGGCATGCTGCTTATCCATATAGAATATACGATCGATGCCACCAATTCAAGAGCGAATTATGTATATCCCTACTACATCAAAGAAGGGACCAATATATGAGTGATTGTTTTAAGAAAAATGAATTATTAATACCGGGTACCCGGCAATCGGAGCGTCTGCCAAACGCCCTCGATCCGCTTTTTGTATTGCCGGAAGAAAGGAAGATCGATGATTGGATGGTATTCATTGCCCGGTACGCCAAAATCCTAAACTATTATGCGGTCAAGGATGGTCAGGTGGATTACAAAATAGATGGTGACTGGGAACCGCTGATAAAATCAGATGAAGCGTTTACTTATGCCGGCATTTCCGTCATCCGCTCCGGGTTACCAAACATTACCTTTTTTCACTTTGTTGACCAATATGAATCGGGCAGCACCCCATTGCTCCGTTTTGAAGCCTACCGGGTATGGTGGGATATCCTTTTTTCTGTTTACCGGGACATTAACCAGTTTTATCAGAACATTCCGGTTCACATGCCCCTGCGGAACCTGGTAGCCAGGGAAGTGCTTAATCAACTGGCCACCGATATGGGTATTGCCGCGGGGGCTTATCTGAATAGTAAGAAAGTAAATGGCTCAGGGAATACAGCCCTGCCTACGTTTAATCCATTCGTGGCCACTGCCAATGGGGATTCGGAATATAAATTTGGTTTTGGACAAACCATTCTGCAAACCGGGTTTGATCCTATCTGGATCGATAAAAACCTATCGCTGGCTACTTCCTGGGCGGGCTACCTCAGCTTTCTGAATACTGCGATTAGCCTTTGTGATCAGTTCTTTCATACCAACACCATAACCGCTGAATTTGACCGGATCGATTACTCAACCATTTCTTTGAAGCAGTTGTTCCGGCGCGCTTTTGAATCCTATGCCCGCATCATAACCCTTGCGGGTGATATGCTGCAGGCCAGTCTGGATGAAAGCTCCAATCACCAGGCCCATCATGGATTGATGCTGGCTTTCCTGAAATTATTTGGACTGGTTCATGACGACATGAATCAGTTTACGAAAAACCACCTGGAGTATTACTATCAACGTGTTCTTCAGTTGCAACCGGCTGCGGCCACCCCAGACGCGGTACATGCCGTTTTTCTTCCGGCAAAAACCGTTGAATCCCATCTTATCGAAAAAGGCACATCCCTGTTGGCCGGCAAAGATGCAACAGGCAAAGTACTATTGTACAATACAGACCAGGACCTGGTGATTACCCAGGCAACCCTGGCAGGGATTAAAACCCTTTACCTGGAACCCAATTCCTCCATGCCCAAGGTGGAACAGGTTTATGCATCCCCGATTGCAAAAAGCGAAGATGGACTGGGAGCGCCTTTTACCACCGATGATACCTCATGGAAAGCCTTTGGAGATATACGCAAAGATGTCACCGGTACAGAGGTTGTTAACAAAGCCATGCTTGGTTTCTTTATTGCTTCCCCGGTTCTTCATTTAACAGAAGGAAGCCGGGTCATCGAAATTGTTTGGAACGGCGATTCAGGGAGCAATACGATACTGAATGGGCTAACCACCTTAGACTGGTCAACAGCTTTCTCCATTTACACTACCGGTGAAAAAGGATGGGAGGAATTGACCACGGCAAACAGTTCTATCGTTTATTCCGGGGTTGACCGAAAACTCACCCTCTCCTTACAGGAACAATTTCCAATGGTCAGCAGCTACCAGGAGCCGGTTCATCTGAATGCCATAGATACCGTGTTCCCGGTATTTAAGTTTGTATTAAAGCAGCAGACCACCGGGGAATACGAGAAGTTTAAACATATCAAACTGGTCAGTATCGCCATTACGGTCACCGCTTCCGAGATCACCGATCTCTCCTTGCAGAATGATGCCGGCATTTTGGATGCAGCCAAGCCCATACCCTTATTTGGGTCCTTGCCTAAGAAGGGATCGGTTTTTTATATTGGTCACCCGGAACTGGAACATAAGAATATCAACTGGATCGAGTTGACCCTGTCCTGGCAGCAATATGTGGCCGACCTGAAAACGACCGTTTATAACTACAAAAGAAATACTACAACCAGTCCCTATATTTCCGGGCTTAACTCCAACGCGGATTTCAAGGTCAGGGTTGATTTTCTCAGGAACAAAGCCTGGCAGGCATTCACCACATCCCCCCATGATTCTTTTATCAACAGTGAAAACAAGACGCTAAGCTATTCCGGGTTAAGCGTGGCCCAGGCGCAGGTAAGACCAGAGTCATACCAAAAACCCAAACTGGTGTATGAGCCGGATGTGCGGAATGGGTTTGTCAGACTCCAACTGGATAGCCCGGCGGATGGATTTGGACATGCCAAATGGCCAAAACTTTTTGCCGAACAAACGGTGTTGTTTGAAAAGGTCCCGGCTGATAACTCTATTCCCGAGCCGCCATATACACCAACACTGGCCTCGCTTAAACTCAAGTACCGGGCCACACAGACCCTGGGATTTGGTGGATCTTATGATGGGCGGGCTGGTGAATTTATTCATCTCCTTCCTTTTGGTCACCAGGGGATCAAAGAAAACCCCACCCTGGTGCCAGTTTTTACCATGGAGGTGCTGGATGATAATAGCCAGATTAGTGAGGAATACCTTGAATCTGCCGTTTATATCGGGGTGCAGGGCGTAATGCCACGCCAAACCCTGTCTGTGCTGCTCCAGGTAAATGAAGGATCGGAGGATATTTCAGTTGATCATTCTGAGGTAAGCTGGAATTACTTATCGGATACAGGTTGGAAACACCTAAACAAAGGGTTGGTAGGGGATGATACAAACGGACTGATTCGCTCGGGTGTGGTTAGTGTGGAAATTCCGGTTGACCTGCCTGAAAAAATAACACAATTGCCAACGGCCACATTGTGGTTGAGGGCCGGTTTGCGTTTTGGCTCGATGGGGTTGCCCAGAATGATGGATATACACCTACATGCTGTAAAAGCCTATTTCAATGACCAGGGAAATGATCCGGGGCATTTGGAAACTCCCCTGGCAGCCGGAAAGATCTCCCGGTTGTATGAAGCCGATGGACAGGTAAAAAAAGTCCTGCAACCCTATGCCTCATTTGGAGGAAAAATGGTTGAGTCCGGTTCCTATTATTACCAACGAATCAGTGAAAGGCTAAGACATAAGAACCGCGCCATAACCATCTGGGATTATGAACACCTGGTGTTAAACCAGTTTCAGGAAGTGTATATGGTAAAATGCCTAAACCATACGGGTTTTACACATGGGTGCAACAACCAGCAACCGGCTTACCGGGAAAATTATGCCGGTCATGTATTGGTAGTACCAGTTCCTTATGTGTCAGACCTGAATACGGGAAATATCTTTCGACCCACATTTAGCTCCAGCAAATTGACCGATATCCTAAGGTACCTCACCGGTTGGATCAGCTCAGGTCCCTGCCAGGCATCCTGGCCGGCCCTGCACCCCCAACTCAGCCACCTCGAAGTAAGAAACCCCTTGTATGAAACCATCAAGATAGAATGTAAGATAAAGGTGAGGGATTGCTTTGACGCCCACTATTACAAGGCAAAGCTGGTGGAAGACCTGAACTATTTTCTTTCCCCCTGGATCAGTGGCGAAGAATCCCAGATTCGATTTGGAGGCAGCCTGCATGATTCGGTGGTGATCTACTTTATTGAACAATTACATTATATAGATTACCTGGAAGACCTGAAGATGTTTCATGAAGGAACAGAAGTGAGAGAGGCTGTAACCACCACCTCTCATTCCATCCTGACCTCTTTTGGTACCCATGATATCCAATTGTTACTCTCATGAACAGCGATGTGATCATAAAAGGCAGACCCAAACCTACTACGCAGGACTATGAAGCCTTGCGGCAGTTGGGGCTATCCTATATTGAAAAATTCTCCCATTCTATATGGACAGACTATAATGTTCATGACCCCGGTATTACGGCCAAGGAGATTCTTTGTTATGCGCTTACTGACCTGGCATACCGCACGGCACTTCCCATGGAAGACCTGCTGGCAAGGATGCCGGGAGATGCCACCCGGGACTTCTTTACTGCCCGGGAAATCCTCCCCTGTAATGCCGTTACATTTGATGACCTGCGCAAAAAGATCATCGATGTAAAAGGCGTGGAGAATGCTTGGGTTAGCCCATATACCGATGCCCCCTGTGCCAATACCATAACCCATCCCGCTTTCTTTATCCGTTGTAATAATAACCCCAAAAGCATTGACCTGCGGCCCGATGCAGCCAATGGTTTTGAGCCAAGGAACATTGAAGGGCTTTACGAATTCCAGTTATTGCTGGAGGAAGACCCCGAATTGGGCGACCTCAACATTCTCTCGGTTGACTGGGAGATGAGGGATGTAATCACAGGGGTCCGTAAGGCGCTTATCCGCTTTATCTTCCCACTTAACCTGGCCAAAACCTACCCGGTACCACCGGGGGATACCAGTATTGATAAACTGGTTAATGGCACCATAAACGATTTTACCATACCGGTCTTTGATGCTTTGAACAACGTCTTTGACCTGACCCTTCACCTGACCTCCGGGAATGTGACCATCCCGCAAGTAGCCTATCAGATCAGGCCCTTCCAGACCACACAGTCTATGAGCCAGTTGGAAACCGAACTGGAAGGATATATCAGTTCCCTGGTATTGGCCACCAAACAGGAAATCATTGCCCGTATATTCTCCCTTCTTCAGCAGAAAGTGATCAAGGTAAATAGTATCATTGATGAAGTGTACTGCATGTACCAGCGAATCCGCAACCTTTGTGAAGACGTATTCCGGATTGGGGTCACTCCTTCGCAGGAGATCGCGGTGTGTACCGATATTGAAACCGAACCCGGAGCCGATCTGGAAGATATTTTGGGGCGGGTTTATTTTTTGATCGATACCTTTTTTACTCCACCCCTGCGGTTTTACCTGCTGGGTGAATTGCTCAAAGAAGGATACCGGGTGGAAAAGATCTTTGAAGGACCCTTGCTCCGGCATGGCTTTCTCAAAGAAGAAGACCTGCTAAAGTCGGTGTTGTTTACAGAAGTGCATGTGTCAGATCTCTACAACCTGATCATGTCCATTGAGGGTGTCAAAGCCATACGCTACCTGCAGGTGACCAATTACCTTAATGGGATCCCTCAAACCGATGGGGAGTATTGGAAGATCGTACTTGGCGGGTCATACCATCTTAACCTCGACCGCTTGCGTTCCAAGATCACCTTCTTCAAAGGGAAGATGCCCATTACCGCAGATAAGCAAGTGGCTGAACGGATTTACCAGGATTTAAAATCCACGCTCAGTAAGCCACGTATCGACCTCGGATTGAAGATCCCCAATGACCTCACCCCACCCAATGGGCAATATTATCAGTTGGAGGAGTTTTACTCCATTCAGAATGACTTTCCCAATGTATTTGGGGTAAACAAAGACGGGATACCTGCAGAAGCAGGAATGGAGCACCGGTCGAAGATCAAACAATTCAAAGCGTACCTGCTATTCTTTGACCAACTCCTGGCCAACTACCTCGTCCAGCTCAAGGAGTGTAAAAACCTGTTTGCCGTTGGTAACAGCTCCAATGAAACCTATTTTTACCAGCCGGTATATGATGCGGCTGGAAGTGATCCGGAAGACCTGAATTTCCCCGATACAGCGCCTTTGCTGAAAGATTTTCCCATGCCGGTCAATGCCAATCCGGATGATCCTGAAACCTATAAAGTGCAATGGACGGCCTTTATCTCCAATATAGCCAATGGGTACCGGACAAAAATGGAGAAGATCATTCACCCCGAGGAGTTGGAGCCCTTTGAAAGAAGAAACCGATTCCTGGATCATTTGCTGGGGCGTTTTTCAGAATCATTTGCCGATTATGCGGTGATGATGTACAAGTTTACCGGAAACCAGTATGAAGGGGCGGAAAAGAAAACGGCAGAGGAAATAGCGATTGATAAACAGGCATTCCTCACCAACTACCATATACTGAGTTATAACCGGGGGAAGGGCCAGTATGTGAAATGCTGTCCAACCGGCAATTGCAATGTGCCTATGCCATTCCCGGCCGATCCGGCACCAGACGATTTCCTCGAATACGATAAATACTCGATTCCCCTGCCATCCAATGCCACAGGGTTACACAAGCGCGCTTCATTGTTGCTGGGTATGGCGATAACGGATAATTCCTGGATGGTATTGAATAAATTCACCGTAGTACCCCAGGCGGGTAAGTTCAAATTTATATTTCAGTATGATTCCACACATACCCTGAGCTCCACCATTCTTTACAATACCGAGCAGGAGGCGTTTGCGGCCATGGAGTCCCTGGTTGTACTCATTACCAAAGAGGATGCAAACCCTGCCAACTGGGATTATTTCCAGATACTTCCCTTTGGGGGTGGATTTCGCTTTGAAGTAAGACCCGCTGTTGCCGACCCGGTATTTGCCGTTTCAGCCCCCGTGTACCCCAGCATCCAGGCCGCCAAGGATGCATTTACTATTCTTAAATTATCTATTCTTAAAGAAGGCATGCACATCGTAGAGCATTTATTGCTCCGCCCCCTTCCTGTTGCCAAGAACATTCCCGCCACCGATCTGGATAATGGCTTTTTCCCTCTATGTAATTCCCTGAATCCTGATTGTGATTGCCCGGATCCTGATTACTATTCCTTCCGTATCAGTGTGGTGCTGCCATATTGGACCCAACGCTTCAGGAATATGGACTTCCGCCGCTTTGCTGAAGATACCATTCACCGGGAGACACCGGCCCATATCCTGCCAAAGTTCTGTTGGGTGAGTATGTATGACATGTTCCGATTGGAAACAGCTTTTAACAATTGGTTTTTACTAAATAAAATTTATAAACCAACCCCTGTTCAGATGGACAACCTGCATTTGGCCCTGGTGGAATTGATCAAGACCATCAATACCCTGACCAATGTTTACCCGCAGGGACATTTGCATGATTGTGATAATCCCAGTACGGATAATCCGGTTATCCTGGGACAAACCATTTTAGGAACATTTTAAATGACGTGATATGGCATTTAAACTATTAAATACGGCACCCGGAACATTGCCACTGTTCATGCCCAATCAGGTACTCACCTATGGACACCTGAATGACCTGAAAGACTTTCTCTTTCAGCAGGAACGGTACACCCGGAATAAATTAATTGGCTCCGGGATTGTTTGTGGCCTCAGCTTTGACTGGATCACCCTGGGGGCAAATGCCGAAGTCATTATCCAGGAGGGGTGTGCCTCCACATCGGCAGGATACCTGATGGTGTACACCAAACCGGTGGAGAATAATGCCGTGGTCACCTATACCCACCGGAGAAATTATGATAAACTAAATCAGTACATACCGTTTAATGATGGGACGGTGCTGGGTAATGAAACGATTTACGAGTTAATCACCCTTGGTCAGTTTAACGCGGAAAACGTTGCCCCCAAAAGTCAATTGATGGAGAATGACCGGGTGAACCGAGTGCTGATTCTATTGTACGAGATCGATCCAAAAGACGCCGCCAAATGCCTGGATGAAAACTGTGATGATAAGGGGAAAACCTCCATTTTCACCCTGCGCCCATTGTTGGTACCTATTGCAGTCATTGACAAAATACTGGATGCCAATGCCTCCAAAGATTTCAATACTGAAGAGGGCAGGGGATGGAGAGGGATCGACAAGAAACTGCAAGGGGCCAATGTTAATTTGATTCAGGTACCCAGCCTGTTCAAGAATTTTGTGATGCAGAATATGAATACGCCCGCGCAACTGGTGGCATTGTTTAAGAACCAGGTCACCAATGGGTACCTCAGCTCCGAAGGCACAAAGATCGATGCGCTGTTGAATGCTTTCCCCTGGATATTTAGTCAGCAAATGGCAAGCCTGGGATCGGCTCATCCCTGGATGGCAGGCCCCCCGGCTGCAAATCTGGGTCAGCGGTTTGCCACCCTGGCACAAAATTTTCGGAACAATGTGGCCAATGACAACTATATCCAATATTTATATGATTATGTAAGGGATGTGGCCGATGCATTCAATGAATTGTTTATGAAGACCACAGACCTCATCAGTGAATGTGGGGGAAACGAGTTTCAATACCCATTCCACATTATGCTGGGCAGGGCAGAGGCCAACGACGAAAGCAAAAAATGGTATGATGAAAATAAATACCTCCAGCCTGGAGCAAAAGCCTTTAGATACCGACACTACTTTGTGCCTTCCCCAATCATGGGCACCCAGTTCATGCTTTATGAAGAAGTGCAGCAACTTCTTGTGCGGTTGATCCGGCTGGTTGATAATTTCCTGGTAAATACCCAAAACACCTTTATTAAGGTTAGTCCAAGTAAGGATTACGAAAACCCATTGGGCATCCGGGCTCTTCCTTATTACTATGATAAAGCCGATACCCCAAGTATAAGGGCGGTGTGGAATTATGAATCAACAAGGCGAAATAAAGTGTTACAACATGCCGGTTATCAACTGGTGACGGATGATGCGGCCGGACAGGCATCCCTGTTGGCGCAGGATACAAGG
>JAYRZH010000113.1:0-9457 GCA_041916555.1 Chitinophagaceae bacterium
CCCGAATGATGTGCTGGTATTTGGGCCCAATGGTAAAACGGTGCGTGCCAGAACGGCCAATCAGAAAAAACTGGTGCAACAAGCCGAGAAAAATGATATCGTGTTTGCGATTGGACCAGCCGGTACGGGTAAAACCTATACCGCGGTGGCCCTGGCGGTTCGCGCGCTGAAGAACAAAGTGGTTAAAAAGATCATCCTGACCCGTCCGGCGGTAGAAGCCGGGGAAAGCCTGGGTTTCCTGCCCGGTGATTTAAAGGAAAAGATCGATCCTTATCTGCGCCCCTTGTACGATGCCCTGGATGATATGATCCCTGCCGACAAGCTGGGTTATTATATGACCACCCGCACCATCGAGATCGCGCCCCTGGCCTATATGCGTGGCCGTACCCTCGACAATGCCTTTATCATTTTGGATGAGGCCCAGAATGCCACCGATCTGCAGTTAAAGATGTTCCTTACCCGTATCGGTGCTAACGCCAAAGCCATCATCACCGGGGATATGACCCAGGTGGATCTTCCCAGAAACCAGAAAAGCGGGCTGCAAACCGCTGTACGCATTCTGCAAAATATCGACGGTATAGCCCATATTGAACTGGATGAAGATGATGTGGTACGTCACAGGCTGGTGAAGCAGATCCTGCGGGCCTATGACAGGGAAAGAAAAGAAGAAGGACACTAGAAATAATCTTGCTCAAAACGCAAAAGGCACGGAAAATGAAAATCTGTGCCTTTTTTGTTTTACCAGGTCCAAGGTTCACTCCCATTCTATGATTTCATTGGGAAAGTTTTCATTTGTAAATTGCCTTATGAAAAAGCTATTTGCCCTTTCCTTCCTGTTTCTGTTTGCCACTGCCTGCAACAATACCGACAAGGAAGTGGAATCAACCACTCCCGAAGACGACCTGGATGCCGCCCGTAGTTTTATAAGGGCCAGTCTGGATGGCAAACTGGATGATGCCAAAAGCCTGATGCTCCAGGATTCGGTCAATCTTCAATACTTCAATGTATTTGAAAGAAATTATTCCAACTGGCCGGCCGATGAGAAACGCATGCACCGGGAGTCTTCCATCAATATCCACAAACACCTGTTGGAAAACGACTCCACCGGCATACTCATCTATTCCAATTCATACAAGAACAACCACGATACCCTGAAAATCGTGAGAAAAGACGGCGTCTGGAAAGTGGACCTGAAATACTTGTTTGACCATCCGGCTGATACGGCCAAAGCGGCAAACTCTGTCACTGCCAAACCCGACAGTATCAATAAATGATCAAGAATATTCTTTTCGTGGCTTCAGGAGGTGCTGCCGGTAGTGTGGCCAGGTACCTTATCAGCCGATGGGTGCAGGTAGCCCAACCAGGCCCCTTTCCAACCGGCACATTGGCCGTTAACCTGATCGGGAGTTTTCTCATTGGACTTTTCTTTGGCTGGTTTGCCAAACAGGAAACAGGGACCGAGGATATGCGGCTGCTGCTAATGACCGGTTTCTGTGGCGGGTTTACTACCTTCTCCGCCCTGACCCTGGAAAGCCTGCACCTGATAAAGGATAACCGGACTGGCCTTTTCTTTTTGTATATTTCAGTCAGCCTGCTGCTTGGCATTGGTGCCACCTATGCAGGATTTCGACTCATAAAATAAGACCATGATCACTGTAAACCACCCCTGGCACGGCGTCCACTTTGGAGAAGGAGCCCCCCGTATTGTCAATGCCATTATCGAGATCCCCGAAGGGTCACGAACCAAATACGAGATTGACAAGGCCACAGGTCTGCTAAAACTGGACCGGGTTATCTACTCTTCCTTCCATTACCCGGTCAACTATGGATTTATTCCACAAACCCTGGGACAGGACAATGACCCGCTTGATATCCTGGTTATTTGTTCGCAAACCATACAGCCGCTCTGTCTTGTGGAAGCGGCCGTTATTGGAAATATGCAAATGATCGATACCGGGAAAAAAGATGATAAGATCATTGCGGTGGCGCTGAATGACCCCTCTGTCAATCATTACAAAAACATAGAGGAACTACCCCAGCACTTTCTGCTTGAACTAAAGAACTACTTTGAGCAATACAAAGTTTTGGAAGACAAAAAGGTAGAGATCGATAACTTCCAGGATAAGGCCGAAGCTCTGAAGATCATCCAGGAAGCCATCGATTTCTATAAGCAGAATTACCGAAAATGAAACAACCCATGACCACGGAAACAATTCTACTGGTACTCGCCCTGGGCCTGGTGGCCGGTATCGCGAGCGGACTCGTTGGCATTGGTGGCGGTATTGTACTGGTTCCCGCCCTGGTCTATTTTCTCCATTATTCCCAACACCAGGCACAAGGCACTTCTCTGGGTGTGCTAACCTTTCCCGTAGTAATTCTTGGTTTTTTATATTATTACCAGGAATGTAAAAAGAACGGTGTACCGATTGATTTCAGGGTGATCGGATTATTGGCTGCAGGTTTTGTGATTGGTGGGCTGATCGGAAGTAAGATCGCCTTGCGGATCGATACCGTTATGCTAAAAAAGATATTTGCCGTGGTGCTGCTTTACTCGGCTTTTAAGTTGTTGGGCTGGGACCAATGGTTATTCCGCCATGTCAGGCAATTGTTTTAACCCTGGTTTATATGGATTTTCTTCTTGTGAGCATCTTATAAATACCATTGCGCTACTTTGAGTCATGGCGGCTTTGCGGTTAAATTCACCGCCAGGACACCAGGGCGCTAAGCAACGCAAAGAAAGAAATAAGAGAATTTGAAGCCCCACGCCTACGACCATATACCCGATTCTGAACTGCTGATGAAGTTCCACACCAGCCAGGATAATAAATGGCTGGGCATTTTGCTGGAGCGTTATACCCTTCTCCTGTTTGGGGTATGCATGAAATACCTCAAAAATGAAGAAGAAGCCCGGGATGCCGTTCAACAGGTTTTCCTCAAAGCCATCACCGAGTTACACAAATACAAAGTGGAGTATTTCAAAAGCTGGGTATATATGGTGGCCAAAAACCATTGTCTGATGAAATTGCGCGACAGACAGGGCAGGATACCTGCCCCTTTGGAAGATAACCACCCCGCGGATGAAACCGACCAGGCTGTTTTTGTGGAAACGGATAGAAACCTGGCCCTGATGAACGAGGCCCTGGAGGAACTAAACAGCGAGCAAAAACAATGTATAACTTTGTTTTACCTGGAAAAGAAATCATACCAGCAGGTATCCGGCGAAACTGGCTTTTCCATGTTACAGGTTAAGAGTTATATTCAAAACGGAAAAAGAAACCTGAAGCTTATTATGGAAAGAAAAGCAGGCAAACGTTAAAACACCATGTCGCAAGACCTGAAAGACATATTATCCCAATTTTCTTCTGAGGTCGATCAGCAGACCCTGCTGAAATACCTCGAAGGCAAACTATCCGAACAGCAGCGGCATGAAGTGGAAAAGCAGATGCTGGCCAGCGAGTTTGAACAGGATGCCCTGGAAGGATTGGAACAGGTCAAACAGAAGGAAAAGCTCTCCGAGATGGTGGAACAATTAAACCGTGACCTGAAGAAGAAAATTGAAAAGAAGAAAAGGGGCAGGGAGAAACTAAGGTATAAGGACCAGCCCTGGATTTATGTGGCAGTCCTCCTTATTTTGTTTTTAGCTATTATCAGTTATATCCTGCTGCGTATGCTGCTGAAGTCCTAACCCAGCGCATCCCGTTTTGCTTTGTCTTCCCGGATCATTTCCCCATAACCCATCTCCCTGGAAAGAGCATTAACCGCCATGGCGATCCTTTTGGTTTTGGTAGCCTCGGTCTTAGCAGATTCAATCCAATTGCTATAATACTTTTGGTGCCCTTTGGGCAAGCTTTGAAAATACTTCAGCCCTCTGGGTTCGTCTTCCAAACAGGCCATGAAATCAGAGGAAAGCGGCATTTCGCGGTCATCACAGGTTAATTCCACATTGACCATACTGCCCTCTTTCTTTCCAATTCCTTTCCGCATATCCGCATTGACCGCCATGATAAAACTACCCCCTCCCATGGGGATCAATGCCACTTGTTCAATCTTGAGTTTATCAAGTTTTCCTTTGACCCTAAACGACTGTTTTTGCCCGGGTTTCAGGGAATTAGCCAGATCAGCAGGAACTTCCAGATAGGTCCATCCTGTTTTCTCCCCTTTGGAGGCAAATTTTTTCAGGGTGCCCTTAAAAATGATCTTCTTCATGCGGGTTGAGAAAAATAAAGCGTTAAATTAATAAAACCCTCGTTATTATATCGTATCTTTGCGGCGTCAATTTGAGTTTTACCGCTTAGGTAATGGAAAGTCTTAATTTCTACGCATCACTGCTAATAGTTAGTCTTCTTTACAGGCCGGTCCCTCAAGTATTTATTAATCACAATCATTGTAAATGAACATTTACGTATCGAATTTAAGCTTCAACGTACAGGATGAAGACTTAAGGTCCTATTTTGAGGAGTATGGAGAGGTTTCCTCTGCCAAAGTAATCACCGACAAATTCACCCAGCGCAGCCGCGGTTTTGGTTTTGTGGAAATGCCCGATGATGAGGCAGCCCGCAAAGCGATCGCTGAACTGGATGGTGCCACTGCCGATGGCCGTGCTATCAAGGTTACTGAAGCCAAACCCCGCGAAGACAGACCCGCCGGTGGCCAACGCCGCTCCTTCGCCGGACAAAACAATCGCTGGTAATTTCTTACCATAGCTAAATGAAAAAGTCGGAACCTTGGTTCCGACTTTTCTTTTATACACCCTTCCAATTACGCGCGGGCGCGGGAAGGTGTCTTTCTCTTTGACTTCTTGATGGCCGCCTCAATTTCCTTGCTCAGGTTAGCAAAGGTGGGTTTCCCTTTCAAGGGAGCCCCATTGATAAAAAAGGCCGGAACTTCCTTAATGCCCAAACCAATTCCTTCCTTCAGGTCGTCTTGTACCTGCCAGCCATATTTGCCATTGACAAGATGGTCCAGAAATTTCTTATCCGTTACACCAGCCTCACGACTATGCAATTTCAAACTGGTCGTACCCAGGTTGCGTCGGTTTTGAAAAAGCACGTTGTGCATTTCCCAAAACTTACCTTCCTGCGCTGCCGCAATGGCGGCTTCGCCGGCTTTCAAGCTGCGTTGATGAATCATGGTCTGGGGAAAATGACGAAAATTGAAACGGATCTTTCCCTCATATTCTTCAAGTAGCTGTTTCACGATCTCATTGGCTTTCGCACAGGCCTCACTCTCATATTCGCCAAACTCCATCAATGTAACCGGAGCTTCCGGATTTCCGACAAACACATCCTTAGGTTCAATGATAATTTCTTCTTCCTTTTTAAATGCCATATTGTTCTCCTTTTTAATAATCACCCAAAAGGTGCGGATTCCATATAATAACCCGTAATGAAGAGATTGGTTCTCTCCGGTGGGAAGCCGGGAAGGTAGCATATTTTAAGTGATGCGTGGAACTACGGGGATAAAAAGGGTGTTAAGAAAAGTATTACATTGATTATCATTATTTTAAAAATATGTATGGTATTAATATGTGGTATGAATAAAGGACTATCAGGCCCTTTTCCCCAATTTACCTTCTTTGCCTACCTTTAACCAAATACCCCCTGTATGACCCGTTTTGGCGCCTTTTCCGCTCTTCTTTTGTTCCTGCTCCTCCCCTTTGTTTCCCATACGGCCATCCGGCTTCCTTCCATTTTGGGGGACAATATGGTCTTGCAACAAAACAGTCGGGTCAGGCTCTGGGGATGGGGTGACCCGGGGGAGAAAGTTGTGGTGACCGCAGGCTGGATTTCCCAGGCCGATTCTGTGTTGGTAAACAGTGATGGGAAATGGGAGATTTTTTTACAATCCCCGCCGGCCGGTGGCCCCTGGAACCTTTCCCTTATTGGCCGGAATCGTATTGACCTGAAAAATCTTCTGTCTGGCGAAGTATGGCTTTGTAGTGGACAGTCGAATATGGAATGGAGTAATTACAACAACAACAAACAGATCATTGATGAGCTGCCCAGCAGCGCCAACGACCAGATCCGCCTCTTTCATATTCCTCGTACCACTGCTGAAACCCCTCAGGAGGATTGCCGGGGGGAATGGAAAGTTTGTGGCCCTGAATCCATGCAAGGTTTTAGTGCGGTGGGATATTTTTTTGGAAAAAAATTACAGCGGGAACTGGGGGTGCCTGTTGGCCTGGTGATGGCCGCCTGGGGTGGTACCCCGGTAGAGCCCTGGACACCTTCGCCTGTCATTGAGAATAACCGCGTGATGAAATTCTGGGCCGATAAGCTTAAGCCCAATCCCTGGGGGCCGCATCGCCCAGGATTATTATACAACGGCATGATCGCCCCCATAATCAAATTTGATTTTGCCGGGGTAATCTGGTACCAGGGAGAAGGAAATACCGGAACCTATGAGGGATACTCTACCACCTTTACCGGAATGATCGGAGCCTGGAGAGAAATGGCCAAAAAGAACTTTCCCTTTTATTATGTACAAATAGCCCCTTATGCCTATGGCAATAACAATGTGGGTGCCTTGTTGCAAGAACAGCAGACCCGTACACTTGGATTGAATAACACCGGCATGGTGGTTATTACCGATCTGGTGGACGATGTAAAGAATATTCACCCGGAGAACAAAGTTGATGTATCTCTCAGGTTGGCCAATATGGCCCTCGCTAAAACCTACCAAAAACCAATCACGGGTTATCAATCCCCTCTATACCAACGCATGGAGATCCGAAACAATGAAGTCTCCCTCTACTTTGAATATGCCCCGGATGGGTTTTTGGTAAAAGGGAAAACTGCCCAGGAATTTTATATCGCCGGGGAAGACAAGGTTTTCCTGCCAGCGGAAGTGAAAGTGTTGTCCAATAAGATAGTGGTAAAAAACAAAAAGATAACCAAACCGGTAGCGGTTCGATACGCGTTTGGAAATACCTCCATTGGCAATGTATTCAGCAAATCGGGCTTGCCGGTAAACCCATTCCGCACAGATAATTGGGAGGATAACTAAAAGCTAAACGCTAAACGCTGTTAGCTTTTAGTTACTGGACCTTATTCAGCCAGTCCTTCTTCCTTCCATTTTTTAAACAAGGCGATCTCGTCCGCGCTCAGCTTCTCTTTTTTCATGGGCATGTATCCTCTTTCCCCTGGATTGAGCTCCACCCTTCGAATAATATCATCAACCAGTTTTTTTGTTGACTCATAATTGTCAAGAGGTGTTTTATTCCCTCCGGCCACATGACAGGGAGAGCATTTAGCCATGATTAATTCTTTCACAGGGCCTGCATAACTTGTTACAGGCACAATTTTTGTCTCCGTTTTCTGCGGTACGCTTTTTTGCGAGCAGGAAATAACAATAAAAAGGCCGGTAATAAAGGCCGCCATGGATGGTTTAGACATATAGTTGGTTTAAGTTCCTGATAATGTGATTCATTACAATGAAATCATCATCAAAATAAGGTTTTCGTAGATTTTCCATGACTTTTTTTCAGTGGAAAACTTATATCGGTGATACTCAGATGTTCAGGCTGTCATGATGATTTTACGAATGCGTTTTAACAAAATCTCCAAAAGTCGCATATTACCTTTGCGGCGACTGTTTCAAGTCCTTCCAATATCCGTGAAAATTATTCACGAAAAAAAATGTAATGCGAAAGAACCAATGGAAGGCATTTTTCATGACCCTTTTGTTCCTCTTCAGTACCGGTTTACTGGCCTTTGCCGTTCCCGGGAAGGAAAAGAACAAGTATGGGCACCATCACATCGATCCCTTCAAAAGGGATACCGCTTTGTTCCGCACCCATGCATTTGATGCCAACGGCGTTTGTATCTGTCTGGATGAGGTTAGCGATGAACAAATGGAAAGCGCCCCCAGGCTGCAACTCAGAAAAGAAGCCGAGGATTTTATCGATGATTATATCAAAGAAAACGGTTACATGCTGGATAAGATCCTGAAAAATGGAAAATCTTACCTGCGTACAATCGACAATATCTTTGACGACCGCGGATTGCCGGTAGAGTTGAAATACCTGGCTGTGATCGAATCCAAACTCCGCCCCTCTGCTATGTCGGGTGTGGGTGCCCTGGGTATTTGGCAATTTATGCCCGCTACCGCGCGTACACTTGGCTTAAAAGTATCTGGTAAAATCGATGAAAGAAGAAATATTTATAAAAGCACCCTGGCGGCAGCCAAATACCTTGAGCGGTTATACCTGGTATATGAAGACTGGTTATTGGTGGTAGCTGCCTATAATTGCGGACCTGGCGGGGTTGACAAAGCAATCAAGCTTTCCGGTAGCCGTGATTTCTGGAAACTGCAACGCTTCCTCCCCAAAGAAACCAGATTACATGTAAAGCGCTTTATAAGTACACATTATTACTATGAAAACCACGGAAGCCTGGTGACACTGACCCGTGAAGAGACCCTGTCGCACATTAAAGCAGCAGCCTCCTTCCTGGCCAACAACCAGCCCGGAAACAACGAACCCTCCCCTGAGGATCAGGATCCCGCCTCTCCGGTAACCCCAAAGATCACCGCGATCATACAGGAGCAGGATCAAATCAGGGTCCTTGTGAGAAAATAATTACCACCCTTTGAATGAAATAAAACCCCGCTTTTCAGGCGGGTTTTTTTTGTTGGACATCATACACCTGATGCCCTGAAACCCTTGACAGATAAGGGTTTTATAATTTTCTTAATGGTTTTAAGATGCGATAAACAGCTCTTTTTTGATTTGCCGGGGGATATTTCGCGCTCTATTTTTACATCATCAAACAACGCCTCTCCCAAGGCATCACTGCAAAAGAGAGTACCCTAACGACCTTCCCATATACCCCTTACGATTGTTTACCTCCTGTTTGTTTGCCGCAACGATTTTAGGAATCAACAAAACGTATAAACTTAAAAATTCACTTTATGAAACAAGTCATGAAAAACATCAAATCCGTAGTAGCTGTAGCTCTGCTGGCCCTTACCCTGGGTATTTCCAACACCGCCGTTGCCAATAATGGCGGGGACAACAACAACAATGTTGAACTCAAATACCTGGGACAATTGAAGAACCAACCCGTTTTCCAATTGAACATCAAATCCGCTCCTGATGCCGAATACCTGGTTCGCATCATTGACGAAGCCAACAACGTGGTATATGCCGAAAAACTGAAAGGCCAGGATATCACCAAGAAGTTTCAACTGAGCGATGATGCCCAGGAGAGCAGCCTGCTCACTTTTGAGATCATCAACAGAAAGGATAATTCCGTTACCACCTACAAAGTGCGTAACAATACCCGTACCGTACAGGATATAGAGATCGCCAAAATTTAAGCGTAGGATGATTGTGTGTGTGGTTGGATGTTACATCCAACCACTTTTTTTTAGGCCAATGCCTCAAACAGGATATCTATCGGGTGCTTGGCTTCCACTCCCGTTCCGTCTTTTACCTGATGACGGCAACTGGTTCCCG
>JAYRZH010000114.1:0-9456 GCA_041916555.1 Chitinophagaceae bacterium
GGGAAAATGATCAGCCGCCTGAAATTCATGGATGGGTTAAAAGAAGGCATTGGATTTTGTGATGTGGTTTTTGGCTGGGATAGCAATGACCAGGCCTATGACAATGTTAAACTTACCGGGTGGCATACCGGTTATCCCGACCGCCCTGCCCGGATCGACCTGAATACCCTCCGTTTTATTCCCTGGCAAGATCATATTCCCTTTTTCCTGGCCGATTATTCTGGGGAGAATGGGGAAGGTTTGCCGGCCTGCGGACGAAGCCTGCTGAAAAAAATCATTCAACGCTGCGCCGACATGGGTTTTCACGGCGAGTTCGCCCAGGAATTTGAATGGTTCAATTTTAAGGAAACACCCCAGAGCCTTGAAGCCAAAGGATACAAGAACCCGCAACCTTTTACGCCTGGTATGTTTGGGTATTCCATCCTTCGCACATCGGGGCAGAACGATTTTTACCAGGACCTCTTTGCCTTACTCACTGAGTTTGATATTCCTATTGAAGGCATACATACTGAAACAGGCCCCGGGGTATATGAGGCGGCCATTACACACGACAATGTTCTGGCGGCGGCCGATAAAGCCGTGCTGTTTAAAACCGCGGTAAAGGAGATCGCTTACCGACATGGCCTGATGGCTTCCTTTATGGCGAAATGGAATGAGGATTTACCCGGCTGTAGTGGCCATATTCACCAGAGTCTTTGGGATCCAACCACTAAGACCAACTTGTTTTTTGATAAAGGGGCCAAGGATCAGATGAGTGATTTATTCAGGCATTATATCGCGGGGCAGCTCTACTGCCTGCCACATATACTGCCCATGTATGCCCCTACGGTGAATAGTTATAAACGCCTGGTGGAAGGGGCCTGGGCGCCAACCACACTGACCTGGGGAATTGATAACCGCACTACCGCCCTGAGGGTCATAAACCACGCCGAAAAATACACCCGCCTGGAAACAAGGGTTCCGGGTTCGGATACCAATCCCTATCTGGCCATGGCGGCAGCCCTGGCCTCCGGGTTATATGGAATAAAACACCGGTTAACCCTGGATACTCCGGCTACCGAAGGGAATGGATATGAACAAACCAAAAACGGACAACTCCACCGGGGACTGTATGAGGCTACGGCCGCTATGCAATCCTCAGCCATCGCCCGGGAATTGTTTGGTCACGAATTTGTTGATCATTTTACGGCTACCCGCTTTTGGGAATGTCGCCAGCAGGCCAGGGTGGTGACCGACTGGGAATTGAAACGATATTTTGAGATCATTTAAGTTTATTGATGGATTACGATAAGATCATTCGAAAAGCCTGGCAGGGTTTTGACGCCACTAAAAAGATCGCTTCGATCGAAGATATCAGCGCCAGGGTTTCCACCAATCATGTATTCCGATTGACCTTTGAAGATGGGGATATGGTGATAGCCAAGTTTTCCTATTATGGGCAATACGAACACTTCAAGGAAGACCACCGCATCATACACGCCTTATCCAATAACCTGCTTTATCCCTTTGAAAATCTGTTGGCCAAATCCTTGCTTAAGAACAACCGGGTGTACACTTATTTGTATCGGCAGCGAAACCTGGAAGCCTGGGTGGTTTTTTATAACCCCGTGCGGGTAATTGAAAGAATGCCCCGCCGCCTCGAAGAATCAGATATCAAAAGGTTTGGAAAGCAGATCGGTAAATTTCATAAGGCCTGCTCCCGTGTCACCAATGTATTGCCCAAATCTTCAAAGACCCTGCGCACCGATATCGCCTTGTT
Organism: Chitinophagaceae bacterium; assembly: GCA_041916555.1. Lineage (GTDB taxonomy): Bacteria > Bacteroidota > Bacteroidia > Chitinophagales > Chitinophagaceae > SpSt-398. Next base: position 1,760 of record JAYRZH010000114.1, read on the forward strand.
GCTGGACAGGGTAGAGGAGCAAGGACAAAAATTTGGTACCAAGGGGCAGTTGGAAATGATACGATACCATGCCGACCAATTTCTCAAAAACAGACACAGACTTAATGCCGGTTCCTTTGAAACCATTCCGGTGTTTATTGACTGGAATATTGGAAATTTTTCTGTGACCAGAAAAGGGGAATTGTATTCCCGCTGGGACTATGACTGGTTTCGGATGAGTTCCAGGATGCTCGACTTTTATTTCTTCAGCCGGGTGGTTTCGGATGTGGGTGACAGAACGGTTTTCAGCTATGGCATCAACACACTGATGGAAGACAGGTTCCGCCTGTTTCTGGAATCATATCATGAAGTAAACCCCCTGACTGCCGATGAGATCCGCTTTCTTCGGGAAGGATACCGCTTTTTTATCCTGAACTATGTGATCAAGGACGGGTTCTATTTCTTTTCAGACCAATATGCCCGAAAACTGACTGCCGAAGCCTATGAACTTTATCTGCCTTCTATTGAAAATGGATTTGAACCCGAAGAGCTGATCAGGCACCTGGGCTTATGATGGTCGCCACCGGAATTGTCTGATTTTTTTGCCTATTTTTACCCGGTAACCATTCACCCATTCTCCCCATGCTTCTCACTCCCTTTCAACAAATAATCGACCGCTACTCCGTTATTTTTTTTGATGCATTTGGGGTGATCAAGAATTACAATGGGTTGGTTCCCGGTATTGAAAATACCTTTGACCATTTGCAACGTTCGGGAAAGGAATATTATATCGTCACCAATGACGCCTCCCGAAGTCCGCAATTATTGGCGGCTACCTATCATATCCTGGGGCTAAAACATATCGAACACGACCGCATCATCTCTTCCGGGATGCTGGCCAAGGAATACCTCGATCTGAAAGTAAATGAAGGGATCGTGGCTTACCTGGGTACCGAGAAATCGGCACATTATATCGACAGTTCAGGTTTGCACACACTCCCGGTATCTGCCATCAATGACAGCAATATAGAGAAGGTCAATGCCCTGGTGTTATTGGATGATGAAGGGTTTAACTGGTTTGAAGACCTGAATAAGGCAGTGAATATTCTTCGTAAACGAACCATTCCGGCCATCGTGGCTAATACAGATAACACTTATCCGCTCAGTGGTGGAAATGAGGTCTCCATCGCCATTGGTGGTATTGCCGCCATGATCGAAAGTATCGTGGGAAAAAGGTTTATCCGCTTTGGCAAACCCGATTCGCAGATGTTTATGTTTGCCTACGACCTGGTGCGGAGCCAACGACCGGTTAACAAACAAAATATACTGATGGTGGGGGATACCCTGCACACGGATATACTGGGAGGGAATAAATTTGGATTAGATACAGTGCTTGTTTTAACAGGTAATACCCTGCCATCGGATGCAGAAACCCGGATTCGTTCTACCGGTATCGTACCAACCTTTATTTGTGAAACCGCCGCCATGTAAGGGCTGCGCATCTTAAGGACTCTCCACCCCATAGACAAACCGCACCATCGCATTTTTGGTTTCGGTGGAGGTAAGATAAAGCTGATACCTTTTTTTCCCGGCGGTAACAATCATCAGGGCAGTATTGGGAGGTATCTCCCCCAGGTTTTCTGCCACCATCACGACCTCATGCTCACGCTGGGTCAGCGAGATCCTAATCTCGAGCAGAATGGGTTTGGCGGTAAGCCGCTGATTGGAAAGTACAGTGCGTTTATCCAGGAATACAGAGATCGTATCCCCGTCAATCGTCGCGTTATCGTAAAAGGAAAGTTGCACTACCCCTGTATCCACTTTGATTTCGCGCACCAGCTCATTTTTTCGGGTGGTAAGGGGAATGGTTTCATCCACTTCTTCAAAATCCGACTTAGCCATTCGGTTTAAGCCGATTTTTCCAGGGGGACAAATGGCATTGCTGCTCATCGTAACGCCGCCCCAGTCACCACTCAATACCTCCTTATCTCCATTGCGGGTATAGGTAAGGGTGTATTTCTTGATACATGGTACACAATCAGGAGGTACCCGGAAGGTGATTACCTTGATTTCATTGATGATCAGGGTCTTTGTTTCAGGATTATAGGAGCCTTCAAATTCCTCTTTCACATAATTGGTGAGATCGGAATAGTGATAGGAGGCCCCAGTCACTTTGGTGCCATCAACCAGCAGTTGAAGCTCAATATTGTAGGAGGAAAAACAACCGCCAGGGCCCTGGGTAAGGGTACCTTTCCATACGCCAGACAGTTCCTGGCCCTGAGATAGGGCTGAAACCAATAGTGTACATAAGCCAAGCAGGTACTTCATCGGGCGGAAGATAGAGAGAAATCGGGTGTTGAAAATAAAAAATTATGGGAGCGGCAATTCGCCCATGGGTTTTACATACCTGAACCGGACCATGGCATTTTTTTGTTCGGTAGAGGTGATCCTCACTTCAAACCGTTGGTTACCCGCATCCACGATCATCAAAGAGGTATTGGGGGGTATCCGACCCAGGTTTTCTGCCACCATCACCAGTTCCTGGTCGGGGTCAGCTTCATTCAGTTTGATCTTGACCACCAAGGGCGCCGCAGTGAGTTTTTTCTTGGAAAGAACCAATTGCTTGTTCAGGTAAACAGATATCGTGTCATCATCAATCTCCCCATTATCGTAGAGTTTGACCACCAGTTCAGGAACGGTAACAGAAATGGTTTTTACCAGTTCGTTCGTCCTTTCCTTCATGGGCAATGGAGTGGGGAGGGCGGGGCGCTCCACCAGCTTTTCCTGGGGGACCAGGGTTTTGGTGGTATTTTCCTTAACAACGGGATCCGTGTCTTTTTTAACAGGAGGTTCCGTCTTTTTTGGAGGGTCGGTCTTTTTCGCAACCGGCTTGCCGGTATTATTTTTTGGGGTGTTGGTGGCGGGTGGTTTAGGATTGGACGGTTTGGTTTCCGGGTTACTATTTCTAACCACCGGCGGATTATTCTTTTGCTCAATCTTGGCCCGCAAAGAGGGCTCGACATAAAAATCGCTGGTCTTTACCCGCCGGAGGTAAACCGTTCCACCCCCGCAATCGTCCCCTTTTTTTGCCCCAAAGGCATCGGTTTCGTGTGCGGATTTAAAAGTACCTTCCAGGAACTCCTCCCGGCCCGATTTAATAAAGTCCAATTGACAGGTCATGATGCAGGAGACCGATCCCCAGGACATTTTTACCTCCACGGTTTTCATTTCAGCCACCAGCGCCTTTCCGGTACCCGTGCTAAAGTTGCCGGTAAATACCGCCTTCCCATAAAACGTGGTATCCAGGTAGGAATAGGTGACCCCGCTCAGCCGGCCAGACCCGTTCTGCTCAATCTGAACCTCATATTTGTACTGAGAGCCGTTGCCACTGATAAAATACCCTCTCCAGATCCCGGTAATATCCTGGGCCATGACACCCGGGGCCATCAGAAAGCCCAGGGCCAGAACAAACAAACTAACCTTTCTTTTCATCAGGCTGTAAAACTAAACAATTGGCCGGGAACAAGGGGCCTGCCGGTGGTTTCTCCCTGTTAATTTCTTTTAAAAATGCTACCTTTGCCCCCTTAAATTTCAATCGCTTACATGATCAATATAACCCTTCCGGATGGTTCCGTCAGACAATACGAACAAGCGGTGACCGCCCTGGACATTGCCAAATCCATTTCCGAAGGATTGGCCCGTAAAGTTTTAGCCGCCAGTGTAAATGGGGAAGTATGGGATGCTACTCGTCCATTGACCCAGGATGCCACGCTTCGACTTCTCACCTGGGATGACAAAGAAGGCCGCTCCACATTCTGGCACTCAAGCGCCCACCTGATGGCAGAAGCCGTAGAAGCCACTTTCCCTGGAGTGAAATTCTGGGTTGGACCAGCCACAGAAAATCCCCAGGGTTTTTATTACGATATGGACCTGGGTGACCGGAAACTGACCGAGGAAGACCTGCTTAAGCTTGAAAAGAAAATGATCGAGCTGGCCCGGCAGAATAATCCTTACCAACGGAAGGAGATCCCAAAGCAGGAGGCCATTGCCTATTTTACCGACAAAAACGATCCCTATAAACTCGACCTGCTGTCCAACCTGGATGATGGGGCCATTACTTTCTATACACAGGGTCAATTTACCGACCTCTGTCGCGGACCCCATATACCCCATACCGGGTTTATCAAAGCGATTAAATTGACCAATATTGCTGGGGCTTATTGGAAAGGGGATGAGAAAAACAAGCAATTAACACGGCTTTACGGGGTCACTTTTCCGGCCCAAAAAGACCTGGATGAACACCTGCGTTTGCTGGAAGAAGCCAGAAAACGCGACCACCGGAAACTGGGTAAGGAACTGAGCATATACACCATGGATGATGATGTGGGTCCGGGTTTGATCATGTGGCTCCCCAATGGTACCGTGATCATTGAGGAGTTGGAAAAACTGGCCAAGGAAACCGAACTGGAAGGGGGCTATAAGCGGGTGGTAACGCCCCATATCGCCAAAGAGAGCATGTACCTGACCAGCGGGCACCTGCCTTACTATGCTGATAGCATGTATCCACCCATGGAAATGGAAGGGGAGAAGTACTATCTCAAATCAATGAACTGCCCCCACCACCACAAAATATTTGCCGCCGAGCCCAAAAGTTACCGCGACCTGCCTTACCGCATCGCGGAATATGGAACGGTTTACCGGTATGAGCAGAGTGGTGAGTTGTTTGGCCTGATGCGGGTGCGCTGTCTGCATATGAACGATGCCCATATTTATTGCACCAAAGAACAGTTCTTTGACGAGTTCAGGGCCGTAAACGACATGTACCTGAAGTACTTCAAAATCTTTGGCATTGATAAATATGTCATGCGGCTCTCCCTGCACTCACCCGAAAAGTTGGGCGTGAAGTATGTCAATGAGCCGGAACTTTGGAAGGAGACCGAGGCCCTGGTACGGGATGTGTTGATCCGTTCCAATATACCCTATGTGGAGGTACAGGATGAGGCCGCTTTCTATGGCCCCAAGATCGATGTACAGATTTTCAGCGTTATCGGGAGGGAATTTACCCTGGCAACCAACCAGGTGGATTTTTCCCAGGGCCGGAGCTTCAAACTACAGTACACCACCCAGGACAACAACGCGGAAACCCCATTGATCATCCACCGCGCCCCCCTGGGTACCCACGAACGTTTCATCGGGTTCCTGCTCGAACACTATGCGGGTAAACTCCCGGTTTGGCTCTCCCCGCTCCAGGTCAGGATCCTGCCGATCAGTGACAAATTCCAGGACTACAGCAAAACTGTTTTCCAGCAATTAAAAAAAGCAGATATTCGTGTTGAGATCGACGACCGGAACGAAAAAATCGGGAAGAAGATCCGTGATACGGAAATGATGCGCGTACCTTATATGCTGGTATTGGGTGAAAAAGAAGCCTCCGAAGGAAAAGTGAGCGTGAGAAAGCAAGGCCAGGATGGAAAAGGCGATCTGGGAGCAATGGACCTGAAAGGGTTTATTGACATGATCACTGAAGAAATACGCGAACGCCGCGGATAAATAAAGGTGTTATTTATGCCCTTACCCTTGAAAGGGCTGATTAATCAATAAAAACAAGGTGACCCAAGCAAGGAAACGGGTCCATATTTATGGCAGTATCTAAAGGTGGTTTCAGACCGGCGGGAGCCGGAGGTTTTAACAGGCCAAAGCCTGGAGGTGGTTTCAACAGAGGGCGTTTCATGCCCCGCAAAGAAGCGGAACACCGTATTAATCACTTCATCCGGGTTCCGGAAGTTCGCCTCGTGGGCGATAACGTGGAAGTGGGTGTTTATTCCATTCAGGAAGCGATGAAGATCGCGCAGGACCAGGGTCTTGACCTGGTGGAAATTTCCCCAACCGCCACGCCCCCAGTTTGCAAGGTTATTGACTATAACAAGTTCCTCTACGATAAGAAGAAGAAGGAAAAGGAAATGAAGGCGAAAAGCAAGACCTCCGAAGTAAAGGAGATTCGCTTTACGCCCAATACCGACGAACATGATTTTGAGTTCAAGTCCAAACACGCCGAAAAATTCCTGAAAGATGGCAACAAGGTAAAAGCCTATGTCCAGTTTAAAGGACGCGCCATCCAGTTTAAAGACCGGGGTGAACTTCTTCTGCTCAAATTTGCCGAAAGACTGGCTGAAGTAGGCCAGCTTGAACACATGCCCCAAATGGAAGGAAGAAGGATGCACGCCATCTTTGTTCCAAAAGGGAAGAAGAAAGGGGATAAATAGGGGCAATAGGTTAAAAGATATAAGGAGTAAGAAAGTAGGTTAAAAGTTTTGTATTGATTATCAATGCATTAACAAATAGTTGATCCACTTTCCTATTCCTTATTTTTTATTCCATATTTCTACTTTTATTCATACCTTTGCGCCTCATTTCCTGAAAAGGCCCGACAAGGGTCCCGACTGATCGGGAACGCCTCAAAGGATTCATATTTAATGCATTCTAAAATGCCTAAGGTAAAAACGAATTCCAGTGCCAAAAAGCGCTTTAAAGTGACAGGCACCGGAAAGATCACCCACCAGAAGTCGTTCAAACGACACATCCTCACCAAGAAATCTACAAAACGGAAAAGAGCTATGCGAATCGATGGCACCGTTCACAAATCAAACCTTGATTTTGTAAAACGCCTGCTTCGATTGAAATAGACTTTCGCTTTTAGCCTTTAGCAATCGGCTATCGGCCCTTAAGCAGTCCATTCCGTTGATCATTAACAATTTTGAAAAGCTCAAAAAAAGCATATGCCTCGTTCCGTCAACTCCGCTGCTTCCAAAGCACGCAGAAAAAAAATCCTCAAGAAAGCCAAAGGCTTTTATGGTAAAAGGAAAAACGTTTATACCGTAGCGAAAAACGTAGTAGAAAAAGGGATGACCTACAGCTACGTGGGTCGCAAACTGAAGAAAAGGTCTTATCGCCAACTGTGGATCGCCCGTATCAACGCCGCCGTTCGCGAAGAGGGACTGACCTACTCCGAATTTATCAACAAACTGGCCCAGAAAGGCATCGAGCTTGACCGCAAAGTGCTGGCCGACCTGGCCATGAACAACCCCGAGACCTTCAAAGGTCTGGTTGCCCAGGTTAAATAAGTACGATATTCAGCTTGAGGGAGCTGAACCCAACCCCGCCTGCTTTGCTGGCGGGGTTTTTTTTGCCCCTGCTTAAATTTTTTGCCGGATCGTCTGGAAAATTCACCAATCCGTTACATTTGTACCCGTTTAAAATATTTGCCACTTTTTTCAGCCCCGGTTAATGAACAATACCTACCACGACCTAGTTGAACAAACCTTTGATTTTCCCCAGGAGGGTTTTGAAGTAAAAGACGGATACCTCCAGTTCAATGGGGTAGATATTAAAGCCCTTATCGACAAGTACGGAACTCCGCTTAAACTGACCTACCTCCCCAAAATCGGGATGCAGATCAAAAAGGCTAAAACCATGTTTGCCGACGCCTTTCGCAAACACCGGTACGAAGGCAAATACTTTTATTGCTACTGCACCAAGAGCTCCCATTTCAGTTTCGTGGTGGAAGAGGCCCTCAAACATGATATCCACCTGGAGACTTCCTATGCCTACGACATTGAGATCATCAAGAAACTCTACGAAAAAAAGAAGATAACCAAGGATATCCATATCATTTGCAATGGATATCAGCAAAAGGGATCTACCCGTCGGATCGCCCACCT
>JAYRZH010000115.1:0-9302 GCA_041916555.1 Chitinophagaceae bacterium
ACACCCCCATTTTTTTGGCCGGGAGGGCCTGTGTAAGCATGGAATAAGGCATTGCCAAAATACTGCACCAGGCGAGGCCGATACCTGCCATACTGATGATCAGGAAATTTTCATCCTGGAAAAAATAATAGGAAATAAGTCCGATACCTCCCGCGAAAAGCGCAATAAGGTGGGTAACGGGTCTGGAGAATTTCTTGGCCAATACAGGGAGGAGAAAAGCGAATATGGCTGCAAAACCATTGTAGTAGGCAAACAGCACCCCTACCCAGTTGCTAATTTTATTATAGTCGGCCGAAGTGGTATCCGTGGTATAATAGATATGCTGGGCTAGAGCGGGTGTGGTATAAATCCACATGGAAAACAGGGCAAACCAGGTAAAGAATTGGACCACGGCCAGTTTCTTCATGGTGGTGGGTAGAAAGTTCAGGTCATCCATCACTTCTACAAAACCATTTTCTTTTTTATTACTGGTAAATAAATAAGCAACCAATTGCAATAACCCGAAAAACAAAATGCCACCTGTCAGAACATAGAGTTCCTTCTCGAGATTTTGAGACGGAAGGGTATTGTAGTAATACAACCCCCCGGTAAGCACAGCGCCGATCAGGGTCCATACCGAGCCCTGGCGAAGAAACCGGTCAGCCGGGGTTTTGATCTGGATATGGTGGTCGTCTTCCTTGATCTCTCCAAAAGCTTTCATTTCCTCGGGAGAATATTCACGGGTTGTAAATACCGTATAGGCAATGGCCACGATAAAAACAATAGCCCCAATGATAAAGGAGATTTTGACCGAATCGGGTATGGTTCCTTCTGGTGCTTCATTGGCTACACCAAGTTTGGTAAGCAGGTAAGGAAGAAGGGAGGAAACCACTGCCCCAACGCCAATAAAGAAACTCTGCATGGCAAATCCGGCAGTTCGCTGGGAATCGGGTAACATATCCCCTACAAAGGCCCTGAATGGTTCCATGGATACATTGATGGAGGCATCCAGCATCCAAAGCATTAAAGCGGCCATCCAAAGAGCGTGTACATTGGGAAAGATAAAAAGGGCCAGGGAGGCAAAAACTGCACCCGCCATAAAAAAGGGACGACGCCTCCCCCACTTACCCAACCATGTTTTATCACTAAAATGCCCGATAATGGGTTGAATAATTAGCCCGGTCAATGGGGCTGCGATCCAAAGGATAGGGATCTCCTCAATTTTGGCCCCAAGGGTTTGAAATATCCTGCTGACATTGGCATTTTGAAGTCCAAAGGCAAATTGAATTCCAAAAAACCCAACACTCATATTGATGATCTGCCCAAGAGTGAGTTTTGGTTTGGTCGACGCGGAGCTCGTCATAGCAATCGTTATTTAGATAAAGGTAAGCTCTAAATGAATTAATATGTAAAAAACACACATTAAAATTCCCCTCCAAAATCCACTAATTCACTTATCCACAAAATCCGTGTAATCCGCGAAATCCCTGAACCCTTTTATATTACAAACCCATTCGGTATCACGGCAGCTTTTTTAACCACTACAATACCGTCTTTTACGGTGTACAGCGGTTGGTCGGTATTTTCGAGATGGGGGCCTCCATTGATCCGTACATCATCACCGATTCGGCAGTTTTTGTCGAGGATGGCATTTTTGATATAGCAGCGGTTTCCGATGCCCAGCAGGGGTACACCATGTGAGCGGTCGCTCTGCATATCTTCCAGGGTTTCGTAGTAGTCATTACCCATCAGGTAGGAGCTTACCACGGTGGAGCCATGTCCGATTCTGGACCGGATGCCCACAACAGAGCTTTCGATTCTGGAGGCATTGATGATACAGCCTTCGGAAACGATGGTTTTTTCCAGGGTGGTGCCGCTTACTTTGGCTGGTGGCAGCATGCGGGCGCGGGTGTATATTGTTTGGTCGCTGTCGAACAAATTGAAATCAGGCAGGTCTTTGGTGAGGTCAAGGTTGGCCTCAAAGAAGGAGTAGATGTTTCCGATATCGGTCCAGTACCCATCGTATTGGTAACTGGCCACTTTATATTTTTCGATGGATTGGGGAATGATCTCTTTCCCAAAGTCAGTGGCGTCTTTGTATTCAGTTTGGAGCAGGTCGAACAACAGTTTCCGGTTGAAGATATAGATACCCATGGAGGCCAGGTAATTGCGACCGGCTTTTTTCATATCATCTCCGGTATCGCTTACCCAATTAGGCAAGGCCTCTTTTTTGGGTTTTTCCACAAAGGAGGTGATCAGTCCATCTTTGGATTTAAGGATCCCAAATTCGGGGGCTTCCCTATCCCCTACCGGTATGGTGGCGATGGAGATATCGGCACCGAGGGCTTTATGGTTTTCAAGCATCTCGGCAAAGTTCATCTGGTAAAGCTGGTCGCCTGACAGGATCAGCACGTATTCGCTTTCAAACGGGGCGATATGCCGCAGACCTTGTCTTACCGCGTCGGCCGTACCCTGGTACCAGGTTGGGTTATCGGGGGTTTGTTCAGCCGCCAGGATATCTACAAAGGCCCGGCTAAAGGGGCTGAAATGATAGGTGTTCTTTATGTGCCGGTTGAGTGAGGCGGAGTTGAACTGGGTAAGTACAAACATGCGCCCAATACCACTATTCAGGCAATTGGAAATGGGGATATCCACCAGCCGGTATTTGCCGGCGATGGGAACAGCGGGTTTGGAACGGCTGGCGGTTAGCGGATAAAGTCGGCTTCCGGCCCCTCCTCCTAAAATAACTGATAATATTTCTGTCGAGTGTGTGATCGTTCTGATTGCCATAACCGTTAGATTTTATTTGAGTGACTTGTATATCGATAAGTATGATTTGGCTGAGGAATCCCAGGAATGGTCGAGGTTCATCATGTAATGACGCATCCAGTTGTACAGTTCCTTTTTATGGGAATAAAGATCAATGGCGCGCCCGACGGAATAGGTGATATCGCCCACGTCGGCATTATTAAACCTTATTCCAAATCCCTGATAATCGCCAAAGTCGGTCACGGTATCTTTTAGTCCGCCTGTACTCCGTACCATGGGCACGGTTCCATACCGGAGGGCATACATCTGGTTTAATCCGCAGGGTTCTACGCGACTGGGCATTAGCAGAAAATCGGCCCCGGCATACATCAGGTGGCTGAGTGGTTCGCTATAACCGATATAGGTGTTTACATAACCTTTAAACTGGTTCTTGATCTGTTCCAGGTGTTGTTCCACGTCTGGTTCACCGGAACCAAGCACCAAAAAATTCGCATTGCCATGGTGCTGGTATATAGAGCTGGCGATGGCATCGGGAAGAACATCGGCGGCCTTTTCACCTACCAATCTTCCGATAAAGACAAAAAGCGGTTTATCGTTATCCAGTCCAAATTGACCACAGAGTTCCTGTTTGTTTTTCTTTTTGCCCTTATTTACTTCTTCAGGATCATAATTGGTGGAGATGAGGCTGTCCTTGGCCGGATCCCATACATCCACATCGATCCCGTTGAGGATACCCACGCTTTTCCCTTTTTCATATTCAAACAGTTTTTCCAAACCGTTTGACATAAACTTCAGTTCATCGAGATAGCTATTGCTTACGGTGGTTACCTTCCAGGAGTTCTTTACTGCCGCTGCAAGGGGATTGATGGAACTGCCCCATTCGATAAGCCCGCCCTTCCAGGTATCCCATGGTGGTATATAATGACTTTTATCCCAACCCATCCAGCCCTGGTATTGGGCATTGTGAACGGTAAACACGGTAGGGATATTAGCCAGCCGGTTGAAACCATAACAATATTTCAGCATGAAGGGGATCATGCCGGTATGGTGATCATGGCAATGAACGATGTCGGGTTGGTGTTCCCATCGGGAAAGCCAATCGCAAAATGCGATCTGAAAGGACATGAATCTTTCGGTATCATCATCATAGCCGTAGATCTTTTCCCGGTCGAGTAATCCGTTTATATCAATCAGGTAAAGATCAAAGCCCAGCTTATTTGTTTTTTCTTTGATCACACTGTAATGAAAATGCTGACCGCCCAGGGCTTGTCCGCCTTCATGCACCAGTTCCCAATCATTCTTGTATAAAAAAGGGGTGCGGTACATAGGCATGACCACTTTTGCATAATGACCCGCTTTAACCTGGTATTTGGGGAGGGCCCCCACCACATCACCCAGTCCCCCCGCTTTGGCTACGGGGTAACATTCGGCAGAAACGTGAATGATTTCCATAACACCCTCAAATTAAGCGGTTTTTCAATAGGTTGTTTGTTTGTAAAAAAAATTTTTCGCCAAGGTTTTTCCTTACCTTCCCGCTTAAATCAAAAATTAATTATTGCTATATGAATCAGGAAACAAAATGGTCCCAATTTGGAACCTTGATCACCGTCTTCTTCTTTTGGGGATTCGTAGCTGCGAGTAACAGTATCTTCATTCCGTTTTGTAAAAAATTCTTTGAGCTGGATCAGTTGCAATCTCAATTGATTGGTTCCGCTTTCTATGGGGCTTATTTTTATGGTTCTCTGATTCTGTATGTATTGTCGGCCCTTATCGGGGTAGATTTGTTAAACAAAATCGGGTATAAGAAGGGTATTATTTACGGGTTGCTTATTTCTGTGGTTGGCGCGTTGGCGTTGGCCCTGATAAGCACATCCGCCCACCCCACTTTTGGGATGGTATTGGTCGCCTTTTTTATCATCGCTCTGGGTTTTTCGCTGCAGCAAACCTCGGCACAGCCTTTTGCCATTGCCTTAGGTTCTCCGGAAACCGGAGCACACCGTCTGAATATGGCCGGTGGGGTCAATTCCTTTGGTACCCTGCTGGGCCCTTTGGCGGTTTCATTTATGCTCTTTGGATCGGCCACCTCCACAAAGGAGGCAACTATCGGAAATATAGAAACGGTTTACTTCTTCCTGGCAGGATTGTTCACCCTTGCCGCCATCATCTTTGCCGTAGCCAAATTACCCAGGGTCACCAGTGATGAAACCCTGGAGAAAAGCCCCAAGGCCATGCGGGCGCTTCTGATCATTGGTATTGTATTCCTACCGGTATTGTTTGCCGATGCGATTCGTGAGCAAACAGGAATTCCGAAATCCTATGTTATCTACGGGTCTCTTTTCCTCATCCTGGCTATCTTGTTTGGCTCCATGCTTACGGCTTCCAAAAACAAATCAGGATGGGGTGCCATGCAATACCCTCAGTTGGTACTTGGCATGATTGCCATCTTTGTTTATGTAGGTGTTGAAGTTACTATCGATAATAATTTCGGAGCGTTCTTAAAACGCCCTGAATTTGGCGGTTATGACGAAAAGCACAATTCTCACCTGATCGCGCTATACTGGGGTAGTCTTATGATTGGCCGGTGGACAGGTGCGGTCAGTGTATTTAACCTGAGTAAAAAGACCAAACAGCTTTTAGTGGCCCTGGTTCCCTTCCTGGCATTTGGCATTATTTGCCTGGCCAATTACCTGAAAGGAAATGATATTTCAGATTATAAATACTATCCCATCATGATCCTCTTCCTGGTGGGTGCCAACCTGTATTCTCAGGAGAAGCCGGTAAAATTGCTGACAACCGTTGCGTTAATGGCCGCAGGCTTTATCCTGGTTTCTTTGTTTACCAAAGGTATTGTGGCCAACTATTGCATCATTGCCTGCGGGCTTTGCTGTTCGGTGATGTGGCCCTGTATCTTCGCGCTGGCCGTGGCCGGTTTGGGCAAATACACCAGCCAGGGTTCTTCCTTCCTGATCATGATGATTCTGGGGGGCGCCATCATTCCCCCGGCCCAGGGTGCGTTGATCGATCTCGACCTCGGAACCGAAGTAAATGGAATAACCACTGGTCCCTGGACCCACATGTCCTATATCGTTCCGCTGGTTTGTTTTGCCTATCTCGCCTGGCATGCCATTCGAAGCAAAGCTGAATTGAAAAAGCAAGGCATTGACTTTGATCAGCAGATATCTGCCAGTCATTAATCAAATAAAAATGAATTAGTATCTTTCCCGTCCCGTTAGAAGTAACGGGACTTTTTTATAAAAACCACATGGACTATGGCAAAGAAAATGATCAATGAGCAGTTGGCCATCGGGATTGATATCGGTGGCACCGGCACTAAATTTGGCATTGTTGACAGAAATGGAAATGTACTCTTCTCGAGTGAGATCGCGACCAGGAATTACGCGGATGTTGACAGTTTTATCAATGACCTTTATGTGAAGCTGATGGAACTGGTGGAAAAGACCGGCGGTATAGGAAAATTCAAAGGCATTGGTATTGGTGCTCCCAATGGAAATTTTTATACCGGCACCATTGAATACGCGCCAAACCTACCCTGGAAAGGGATTATTCCACTGGCCAAAAAAGTTCAGGATAAATTTCACCTCCCGGTTACCGTCACCAATGATGCCAATGCCGCCGCTATCGGGGAAATGATGTATGGCGCTGCCAAAGGAATGCGTGATTTTGTGATGATTACTCTTGGCACCGGTGTAGGAAGCGGTTTTGTCGCCAATGGGCAGCTTATCTATGGACATGATGGTTTTGCCGGTGAACTCGGGCATAATATTATCATCCCGGATGGCCGTCTTCATGAAGGCACCGGGAAACGGGGTTCGCTGGAAAGCTATGCGTCTGCCACCGGGGTAACCCTCACTGCCCTTGAATTGCTGTCAAAAAGTTCCGAAGATAGTCTTCTGAGAGCGGTTCCTCCCGAGCAAATGAGTTCGAAGAAAGTGTATGAGGCTGCCATACAAGGTGATAAATTGGCCAAAGATATTTTTGAATACACCGGACGTATTCTTGGTATAGCGCTGGCCAATACCGTGATGAACTTTAGCCCTGAAGCCATTATACTCTTTGGGGGATTAACCAAAGCCGGAGACCTCATCCTAAAACCAACCAAGGAACATATGGAGGCCAACGTTATTGAAGTGTTCCATAATAAGGTTAAAATCCTCATCAGTCACCTGAAAGAAAGTGACGCCGCTATATTGGGCGCAAGTGCCTTGGTTTGGGATGGGAAATGAGGGAGGAGGTGAGAGGGGAAGTTGGGTATAGTAGGTAATAAGTAATAGGTAATAAGTTAATTTATTTGTTATAGGGCAAGAATACTATATTCACTTATTCACCATTCACTATCCACCATTCACCTATTCCCCCCGATCACAAAAACCCCCGGTACTGCCCGCTGGCCTTCCTTATCCGATGGTTTGATGGTTTCTTTTCCGTTTACCAACAGGCAACTGCTTCCACCGCCATCCAGATTCAGGGCTTCCACGCAACCCAGGTCCTTTAAGATTTGTGCCATTTGTACCAGTGTACTGCCTTCGGCTACACCTGGCATTCGCCCCTGGATGACAAGAAGGATGAGTTTGCCATCGGTGGTATAGCCCATGGCGGAGCGCGGGTGTTTATCTTCAATAGCCTTGCCGGCAAATTTCCATTCTTCGTTATTGGTCACCTGTATGTCCCCATCTTGCAGCAGAACCGGCCCCCCTCCTATGGCCACTTCCGGTTTCCATTTGCGCAAACGGACCTTTTTTTCTTTTAAATTTTTTAGCGAAAGAGTCGCAACAGAGTCTTTTAAAAAGGGTACAGGTATTTGTGAGGCCAGGGCATTCCGAAGGGTTGAATCGGTAAAAGTCCAGGCCACATCTGCCTGTCTGTTTTTGAAAATGCCAATCGCACTCCCGAGCGGGTGTATCCAGGTAAGGGTATCCTTTCCCCTTCCGGCCAAGGAATGAATATTGTACCCTACCAGTTTCCCATTTCTGATAACCAGGTTTAGATTTTGATGGGTTTGGAAAGAAAAAAAAGTACCGTTCATGACGACATAGGGGTTTCCGTTTTTTTCATAAAAATCTGCCGGCGACAGGCGTCGTTTCAAGGTGGTATCGGTGCGGAAACTGAGTTTTTTGTCTGACAGGTCAGTCACTACATAAAAAGCAATATTGGGCTTTCCATCAATGGGAGAAACGGTTTTATAAACCTTGATTGACTGGGGAAGCGGGCCAAATTCGGCGGTAACCTCTTTCCACTCAAGTTGGGCATTTCCGGTTATACTGACCAGGGTCAGTAATACCAGCATTATATATTTCATGGCCTAAAGTTAGCGGATGAGGATGAAGCTCCCTTTCATTTGATATTCTTTTCCCACAGCATCTGTGGCTTTTAGCATCCAAACATAGGTGCCCATGGGTTGTAATACCCCTTTAATCTTTCCATCCCAACCCTCTTGAAGCTGGCGGGTAAAAAATACCTGTTGGCCCCAACGGTTATAGATGGTGAAGTGATCCACCGATGTGATACCGATATAGCGGGGTCTGATCAGGTCATTTAATCCATCGTTGTTTGGTGTGAACCCGGTGGGGACATAGATGGCGGAGCCTTTAAACACCGTTATCCTGATATCGTCTGTATCAGTACATCCTTCTGAGGTAGTCACCGTGAGTGTATAGGTTTGGTCATCAGTAAGGGTTGCCACCGGGTTAGCAATATTGGGGTCACTCAAACCGGTAGCGGGGCTCCAGGAATAGGTTGCGCCTCCCGATCCATGCAGCATACCCGGAACATTTTTTAGCAGGATGGTGTCGTTGCCCGCAAAGGCCCGGGCTTCAATGATACGGAGTGTATTGATCACCGTATCCGACACACAGCCTTTGTCAGATACTGCCCATGTCTTGATTGTGAAATTGCCGACCTTATTAAAGGCATGCGAAGGGTTTTGCACATTTCCGCTCCCTCCATCGCCAAAGTTCCAGTTCCAGGAACTGATCGTGGAAGCGTTTTCAGTTCGATTGGCTTGCAGGGGAACCAGTTGATTCAAACAGGCATCCGGTGTAATGGTGTTAAAAGTGGGTACCGGATGAAGTAAAGCGTTTTTCCTTATGGTATCTGAAAGACAACCATACACGGATTTAACAACCAACCCAAATTCCGGGGAACCGGCAGGGAGGTCAAAAAACTGGGGTTGCTGGACTCCTGAAACCACTGAACCATTCAGGAGCCATGACCATTCATTGATCTGCCCAACTGAATTGGAAGAAAGGTCGGTGATACGTGGCGGATCGCCGGCACAGGTATCAGCTACAATGAAATTAGCTACTGGTTTTGATCCGATCGTAATGGTTTTGCGCAGGGTATCACTGATGCAGCCATCCAGTCCGGTGATCACTAGTTTGGCTTCATAGATACCAGGCTGGCTATAGGTCTTTGGCGGTGGATTGGGTAAGGTACTGGAACTTCCATCTCCAAAATTCCAGTAATAGGATTGTATAGGGCCAAAGGATTGTGATTGGCTGGAAAATAAAATGGGGTCGAGGTTGCAACTTATGTTG
>JAYRZH010000116.1:0-9155 GCA_041916555.1 Chitinophagaceae bacterium
AAACGCCTTACCGAATTCCGCAAATTGAAGGATGGTAAACCCGGTATGCTGGTGGGGGTTTTGGGTTGTATGGCCGAAAGGTTGAAGTCCAAATTCCTGGAAGAGGAGCAACTGGTAGATATGGTGGTTGGCCCCGATGCCTACCGTACCCTACCGGCCCTGGTCGAAGAAGCCGCAGGTGGACAAAAGGCGGTAAATGTGCTCCTGAGCCGGGAAGAAACCTATGCTGATATTGCCCCTGTACGGTTTGACAGCAATGGCGTTAGCGCCTTTGTAAGTATCATGCGGGGGTGCAACAATATGTGCAGCTTTTGTGTGGTCCCATTTACCCGCGGGCGCGAAAGAAGCCGGGATACCCGGTCGATCCTGCACGAATGTGAGGAACTGTTCAAAGCCGGGTATAAGGAAGTAACCTTGCTGGGACAGAATGTGGACAGCTATTATTTCACTTCGGAAGATAACGAGCCGGTCACTTTTGCGCATTTGCTGGAGCAGGTTGCAAGGATATCGCCTGAGTTAAGGGTAAGGTTTTCAACCTCCCACCCAAAGGATATTACGGATGATGTGTTGTTGACCATGGCCAGGTACGAGAACATTTGCAAATACATTCACCTGCCTGTACAAAGCGGATCTACTCGTGTGCTGCAGATGATGAACCGAACTTATACCCGGGAATGGTATATGTCAAAAGTGGATCGTATCAGGGAATTGCTTCCTGATTGCGGGATATCCTCGGATGTGATCGCAGGATTTTGCACCGAGACGGAAGAAGACCATGCCGATACCCTGAGCATTATGGAGTATAGCCGGTACGACATGAGTTATATGTTTTTTTACAGCGAGCGTCCGGGAACCCTTGCCCAGCGCCGGTTTGCGGATGATGTGCCGGAGGAGGTAAAGAAACGGAGGTTGACCGAGATCGTGAATTTGCAAAACCGGTTATCGCTTGAAAGCAACCGTCAGGATATCGGAAAAATATTTAAGGTGTTGATCGAGGGCGACAGCCGTCGCAGTGAACAGGATTGGATGGGCCGGAATTCTCAGAACAAAGTGATCGTATTTCCCAAAGCCAATTATCCGCTTAAGAAGGGTGATTACACCTGGGTTAAGGTGGAGGATTGCACACAGGCCACCTTATTGGGAAAGATCGTCACACAATAAAAAGGAGGGTATTATGGATCTGATCAGTATTAAGAACCGGTTTGGGATCATTGGAAATTCTCCGGCATTGAATTATGCCTTGCAAGTGGCCATACAGGTGGCCAATACGGACCTGACTGTTTTAATTCATGGAGAAAGCGGGGTTGGGAAGGAAGTGTTTTCACAAATCATCCATGCCCTTAGCGCCCGGAAACACAATTCATTTATTGCCGTAAACTGTGGGGCCATTCCGGAAGGAACCATCGATTCCGAATTGTTTGGCCATGAAAAGGGATCGTTTACCGGCGCGGTGGACAGCCGCAAAGGATATTTTGAAACAGTAAACGGGGGAACGATTTTTCTGGATGAGATTGGAGAAATGCCGTTGGGCACCCAGGCCCGTTTGTTGCGGGTATTGGAAGCCGGTGAGTATATCCGCGTAGGTTCCTCCAAAGTGCAGAAAACGGATGTACGTGTAATTGCCGCCACCAATAAAGACCTGTTGCAATTGGTACAGGCAGGCAGATTCAGGGAGGATTTGTATTACAGGCTTAGTACCGTACCCATTCGTGTACCTGCCCTGCGTGATCGGAAAGAAGATATCCACTTGTTGTTTCGGAAATTCGCGGCTGATTTTGCCGACAAGTATAAGACCGCTTCCGTGCAATTGGATGAGGAAGCCAAAAGCCTGTTAATTAACTATCCCTGGCCGGGCAATGTGCGTGAATTGAAGAATATTGCAGAGCAGATATCGGTACTGTCGCAAGACAAACTGATCGACGCGAAGGAACTCGGCAAATACCTGCAACCCTATTCCACCAACAGGCTTCCGGTATTGTCGCATGCCAATGGTTCGGGCGACCAAACCAGTTTTGCCAATGAGCGGGAGATCCTTTACAAGCTTTTCTTTGACATGAAGAAGGATGTAAATGAATTGAAGCGGATGTTCTTTGATATAATTCAAAATCCTTCCGTGGCCAATTCCCATCCGGGTTTTATGGATGAATTAAAAGAGATACCCGTGCAGGATACGGTTACACCTTCCAATATGGGATATGGCCTGCCCACCACTCTTTCGCATAATGCCCCAATGGTGGTACAGGATGTACACGACCATGTAGAGGTGGAGGAAAGCCTTAATATCATGGACAAAGAAAAAGAACTGATCATAAAGGCACTCAAAAAACACAAGGGAAAAAGAAAAGATGCTGCCTCCGACCTGGGCATCTCTGAACGAACCTTGTACAGAAAGCTGAAAGAATATGACATTGAAGAATAAAGTGTCGCTGCGGATAATAAAAGGCAATGCCTGGGCCATTTTCTTGTTCACCTTGCTGGCCTTCTCCCTGGGGATGATGAACTCAGGATGCAAGTTCTATTCCTTTAACCAGGGGCAGATCCCTGATTCCATCAAGACGATCAAGATCAATTTCATTGAAAACAAAGCGCAGTACGTTAATCCGCAACTTAGTCCCCAACTAACCGACCGGCTGCGACAAAAGATTCTGAGCCAAACACGCCTGACACAAACTAATAATACCAGCGATGCCGACTATGAACTCACCGGTTTTATTTCCACCTATTCAGTTTCAACGGTAGGCGCTACCAACCAGCAAAGTTCCACTAACCGGCTGACTGTTGGCGCCAAGATTACGCTGAACAACCGGAAATCAGGCCCTGTATCTGGGAAGAACCCGAAGGAGATCAACGTCAGCCGCAACTTCGACTTTGATGCTACCTACAGCCTTGCCCAGGCCGAGGCGGCCTTAACCGAGACCATCATCAGCAACCTGGTTGACGAAATCTTCAATAACATTTTTTCCGACTGGTAATTCCTCCTAATTTGCGGACATGAAAGGGGTATTGGATCAATTTGCTCACTCGTTTTTTCATAAGCAATCCTGGGAAGAGGTCGCTCTTTCTGACCTTAAGGCATTTGCCGGTCAGCACCCCTATTTCTCCGGTGGACAGGTTCTCCTTGCCTTGAAGGCTAAAGAAGAATCATCCGCTGAAACCGAGGCCCTGGCTTCCAAAGCCTCCTTGTTTGTTTCCAATGCCCTGGCCCTTGACCTTCTTACCCGTTCGGAACAATTCCAGACCCGGCCAAAATCCGTGCTGGTCACAAAGGAAGAACCCTCCCTGACCCTCCCCCTGCCTGTCACCGAGGAGGAAGAAACCCCGGAAGAAGACATTGAAATAGAAGAACCCGCTTTGGCAGAGGAGGAAAACGAGGCCATCAGAATGGTGTTGGACCGGGAAATGGAGATAGCGGAAAAAGAAGGAAGCCTTGAATTGGCCCCACAACATACCGTTGATTATTTTGCCTCACAGGGCATAAAGGATAAGCCCGAACTACCCGGCAATGACCGTTTCAGCCAGCAATTGCGAAGCTTTACCGACTGGCTTAAAACCCTCAAGAAACTCACCCCTGAACAACCGGTTCCGGTTAGTGCAGACCCGCTGGATGAGGAGGCAGTAACCCATCTGGCCGCTGACTCGCTTCAGGAAAAAGAGGTGGTCACCGAAGCCATGGCAGAGATCTGGGTCAAGCAGGGGGATACAGCCCGTGCCCTGGCCATTTACCAGAAATTAAGTTTGCTCAATCCCGCCAAAAGCGCTTACTTTGCATCCCTGATTGACAATTTAAACGCCTCAAAATGACCCTTTTATTTGTGATCCTGATTATTGTAGCCTGTGTGGCCCTGGGATTTATCGTATTGGTACAGAACCCCAAAGGGGGTGGTCTGGCCGGTAATATCGCCGGATTCAGCACCCAGTTTATGGGGGTTAAACAAACCACCGACGTGCTGGAAAAAGGCACCTGGATCTTTTCCGCCATTGTAGGTTTACTGGCCCTTTTTTCCAGTCTGTTGATTTCTTCCAATACAGGGGTTTCCAATGGTCGTAACCAGGAGATCACCACCCCTCCGGTTCAAAATGCGCCAGCCAATAATACCACGGCTCCGTTTAATACTACCCCTGGTACAAGCACCACGCCTGATACCACCAAATAAACAGGAAATACTTCCGGTAATTTTTCCACCGGTTAAAATAATCAACCCACGGCAACGTGGGTTTTTTTATTTTGATTAATTTGACCCCCATGAAAAAATGGATTCTTACCCTGTTGGTCCTTTTGGTAATGGCAGGGCTCTTTCTTGGCTGGAAATTCTTTGGTCCGGCAGCCAGCCAACCAACGGGCAGGTATCTCTACATAAAAACCGGGGCCACTTATGAAGACGTTAAGAAAGAACTGAGGGATAAAAAAGTGCTGGATAATACCTGGTGGTTTGACTGGCTGGCCAAACAAATGAAATATCCTACGCTGGTAAAACCCGGAAGATATGATATTGCACCGCGTACAAGTATTTTTCAATTGGTAAGAATGTTGCGCAATGGTCGCCAGTCACCTGTCAACCTGGTCATTAGCCGCAGGATCCGGGTGCGTGAAGACCTTGTCAACCTGATCAATGGAAAATTTGAGTTCTCCGGAAAGGACATGGAGTCCTTCTTGACTTCCAATGATAGCTTAAAGAAGTACAACCTGGATACCACCGGTTTTACCATGGCCATCTTCCCAGATACCTACCAGTTCTTCTGGAATACCAGTCCGCGTAAAGTATTTGACCGGCTTTTTGAAGAATCCAGTGCTTATTGGACGGAGGAAAGAAAAGCAAAGGCCAGCGCCATGGGATTAAGTCCGTTACAGGCGCATACCCTTGCCTCCATTGTGGAGGAGGAAACGAATTACGGGCCGGAAAAATCAACCATTGCCAGTGTTTATCTTAACAGGATCAAGCAGGGCATTCCTTTGCAGGCCGATCCCACGGTAAAATTTGCTTTGCGGGATTTTAGCTTGAAACGGATTTATAACAAACATCTGCAGGCGGCATCCCCATATAACACCTATCGAAACAAAGGGCTCCCACCCGGTCCTATTTGCAATGTGCAAAAAAGCACGCTTGAGGCCGTGCTGGATGCCCCCAAAACCGATTACATTTACTTTGTAGCCAAGAGCGATTTTTCGGGAAGCCATGTGTTTTCCGCCGATTACGACACACACATGAAGCTGGCCCGTGAGTATCAAACCGCGCTGGACTCCCTTATGAAGGCCAAACAACGCTGATATGGATTGGCAACATTTTTTTACCCGCTTAAAGAGAAGATGGATCACTTCTCCCCCTTACCGATTGGTGGTGAGGTGGAGCAAGGAGATATTCCCTCCCGGTTTCAGAGGTGTTTCCCTTTTTGATGTAACCGTGTTTTTCTTTCGACAGTTGACCAATACAAACCTCACAGAGCGGGCTTCCTCTATCGCGTTTAATCTTTTACTGGCCATTCCCCCCGCCATTATTTTCCTGAGTACGCTTATCCCCTTTTTCCCGATCTCCGATCAATTTACCAATCAGTTGCATCAACTGATCAGGGATATTATTCCGGGAGAAAATAATAATGCGGCGATTATCGCCTTTGTAGATGATTTTATTTACCAGCCCAAAACCGGTTTGCTATCCTTTGGTTTTATCCTGGCCCTGTATTTTTCCACCAATACGATGATGGGTATCAGCCGCTCATTCAATCGGAATTATATAGGGTTTAAGAAAAGAACGAGTTTTCATGACCGCTGGGTGGCCATAAAACTGACTCTGATCCTCTTCGTCCTGGTCATTCTTTGTATTGCCTTGTTGGTCTCCCAGGGCTATGTGATGGACTGGCTGGGAATTACCGACCCCGATATCAGGGCCCTTCTGATCAATGGAAGATGGGTAGCGATTGTATTATTATTCTTTTTTATCATTTCATACATTTACCGGCATGCCCCGGCGGTGCATAAAAAATGGGCGTTGATCAACCCTGGCTCCCTGTTGGCTACATTCATGATGGTTTTGTTCACCATGGGGTTTACCTATTGGGTGGATAATTTCTCGAATTACAATAAGTTATACGGTTCTATTGGTACCATTCTGATCGTTATGGTACTCATTTACTTCAATTCCATTGTACTCCTCATTGGTTTTGAATTAAATGTGAGTATTTCCTCCCTGCAGCGGATAGCGGAGGAACGGAAAAAAAACATGACCGAGGGCAAACATTTGGCGCAATAAAATGTTGAACTTTACGGTTAAGAAATCTGTTTCCCTAAAAAAGCGCCCCATGAAACGATTAAAACCAGAAGAGATGAAAAAGCTGTTTGCTACCCTTATACCCCTGGCAGCAATTTTTGTGGTATCCTTTACCACCCATCAGCGGCCAATTCCCATTGGCAGCGAACTTCCTCTGGCTGATCGTAAGATGAAAGACATTTCCGGAAAAGAGGTTGCTTTCCAGGATGCCCTTGGTGAGAATGGATTACTGGTCATGTTTAGCTGTAATACCTGTCCGTATGTAATCAAAAACCAGGAGCGCACCCGGTCCATTGCCGAACATGCCGCCAACCAGGGCATCGGGGTGGTGCTGGTAAACTCCAATGAGGCCCAACGGGGTGATGAGGATTCGTTTGAGGCCATGCAACAATATGCAAAGGCTCAGGGATACAAATGGTATTATGTCGTGGATGAAAATTCGGTGGCGGCGGATGCCTTTTCTGCCAGCCGAACTCCCGAATGCTTCCTGTTTAATAAAGATAAAAAACTGGTTTACCATGGTGCTATAGACGATAACCCCTCCGATGCCTCCAATGTAACCAGAGAACACCTCAAAATGGCTATGGATGAAATGAAAACCGGGAAGGAAGTCTCCACCAAGGAATCCCGAAGCATTGGCTGTGGGATCAAGCGACTTTAATCTTCCAGGTCAGCGGTTGATCTTAAAATTTTTCTTACCTTTTTTATGGAATGGGGCGGCTACCGCATCTAACCGGTAACCACCGTAACTCGATTGTTCACCAGTTCCGCCCAAACGGGACACCAATTCAGCTTATGACCCTCCGTAGCTTACTCAACAAAACCATCATCCTGGGCGTATTCGTCCTGGCCGGTTTCCTTCTTGCCCGCAGCCTCTATTACCAAAGCCTTATCGGGGTAATTTGCGCCATTGTGGCCATTGCCGCCTGGGCCAATTTCCTGTATCGTTTGCAAAAACACCAGGAGGAAGACAAGGTGTTGAATGAATTATGTGATGATCAGTGAGGTTTTGGGCGACCCACCAGTTGATGCAATATCTCCCCCAATTTCTCCGGTTTTATTTTTTCCTCATGGAAGTACCAGTAACCCGTTTTGTTATTGATAAAGAGGGTAGCCGGAATGACGCCCGACCAGGAACTGTCAATGACCGGACAAAAATAATCGGCATTGGTTTCATTCAGCCACTGAATGGGGGCATAGAAATTTCTGGCTTTAGCAAACTCCCTTATCTTATGTGGATAGTTTGATTTCATATCGAGGCTGACCAGTATCAATTGAACACTGTCGGCCTCGAATTTTTTTACTTGTTCCTGGAAATAAGGTATCTCCGCTATACAGGGTTTGCAGGAGGTGGACCAGAAGTTAAGCACCAGGGGTTTGGTGGAGGTCCGCACCAGCTCCGCCACTTCGGTGATCTTTACCGATGGAATATCCTGGCAGCGACTGGTGATGCCTACAAAAAGAAAGACTATGGACAGTATTGACTTCAAGGTTAACTCTTGGGTTAAATAATTCAGGAAGAGGGGTTATTGCTCCATTCTTCAAAGAGTTTGTCATATTGGTCCTGTGAAAGGCGTTGCTCCCCGTAATGTCCCGCCTTATCTTTTTGCCGATAGGCCTCATAAATACTCACCGCACAGGCTACGCTGATGTTGAGTGAACGGATAATGCCAGCCTGGGGAATGATAAAATTGCCATCGGCAGCGGACAGGATCTCATCCGACAAACCTCCGTGTTCATTACCAAAGACCAGGGCCGTAGGTTGGGTCAGGTCCAGGTCATATAAACTTACACTATTTTGGGCCAGGTGTGTTGTTAATATTTGTGTGTACCGGCTTCGTATCGCTTTTACACATTCCTCTACCTGGTCAAATTGGTGGATAGTAAGCCATTTGGCGGCACTGGAAGAACTGCGGGTCCCCCATTTTTTGTGACGGGGCATTTTGGTGGTTATTACAAATACCTCCTGAATACCCACCGCGTCACAGGTACGCATAACGGCGGATATGTTATGCGGATCAAATACGTTTTCCAAAACAACCGTCAGATCGGGTTGCCTTTTGCTCAATACAGTGGAAAGACGATTATGGCGTTCTGGGGTCATAAACTGATTTAGAATAAGCTGTTAGCTATTAGTTATTAGCCAACGCCAATAGCTAATAGCTAACAGCTAAAAAAAAACCGATAAGCCGGATTCTGTCGAGGGTTATCATTTATCTGTCCCGCGAATCACTCCCCGGGATCAATCTGCCTACCCATCAGCATTGGACGAGCCGCCCTCAAGCGCTGACCTATGTGGCATTTCAGCATGCAAGGTTTACCCCACCCGGATGTTTCCATTCGGATGCGTGAGCTCTTACCTCACGTTTTCACCCTTACCCCGCCTACGGCGGGGCGGTAATTTTCTGTGGCACTGTCTGTTCCCGTTTAACCGGGACCCGGCTCTTCACCGGTGCATTGCCCTGTGCTGTCCGGACTTTCCTCCTCCCCTTTCGGGGAAGCGATAACCTGGTTTAGACGGCAAAGATAAACTATTCAGGCAGGGCGTCATTCACCGGCTATTTTCGTGGGTTCACCGGGTTTTGGCCCTTACCGGTCGATATGGTCTTGCCGGGGGTGGACCCGCGCTGTAGATTTGGCTAAAAATCAATACAATGACAGACAATTCTAATAGCCGTTGGCAGGATAGAAGACAGGAAAGAAGGGAGTCCAGGTGGTCTTCCTCCGGTCATATTTGGACAGGCCTGTTATTACTGATAATTGGCGGGGTTGCCCTGTTGAGGGCTATGCAGTTTCCAATGCCAGGCTGGCTCTTTACCTGGCAGATGCTACTGATTGCTATCGGTCTATTTACCGGTTTCCGCCACCAGTTCAGGGGTGGTTTCTGGCTGA
>JAYRZH010000117.1:0-8803 GCA_041916555.1 Chitinophagaceae bacterium
TGTGTTTTCCTTTTAAATAGGTAAAGTTGGCAATATCCACCACATTCACACCATAACGTTTCTGGCGGTCATCCAGGCGAACCAGCAGGGTTCCATCATCCTGGTGCAATTGTCTTTCCACATCATATACCAACATGCTGTTGCGGTAGATCAGGGAGATCACGGTTCCAAAGGTTCCACCCTTCTTAAACTTGGTGGCATTGCCCCATGTAATGCTATAAGTTTGATTGGGGGCCGCTGTGGTTGTTTTTCTCTTGTACACATCGCTATTGAACAACCGGCTCAGGGCCAATTGCTGATTAAAGCCAGTAGGGTTGGCGCCTAATACCCGGTAAGCCTGGGCACTACCGGGAAATCCAGCCGGGATGCTCCGGGTTCCATCATCAAACCCCATCCAGTCGGTACCATTGCGTTCGTTGCTGGTAAAATCTTTAAAGGCCGATTGGGTATTAAAACCAATGGTCAACCCCACACTCAGGGTATTGCGTGAGGGTACATCCTTGGTGTTGATCTGTACCACACCTCCGGCAAATTCTCCGGTCAGTTCGGGTGTAGCCGTTTTATTAATTATAATATTATCAACCAGGGTTGCGGGAAATACATCAAAAGAGAAAGCCTTTTTGTCTGGTTCTGTGCTGGGTAATTGCGCGTTGTTGATGATGGCGGCATTATAGCGGTCGCTTAAGCCCCTGATAATTACAAAGCGGTTGTCCTGAATACTCGCGCCGCTTACCCTCTTTAATACTTCACCGGTATTCTTATCAGGTGTGCGACGGATAAAATCCGCGGCCAAACCACTCGACAGGGCGGGGTTGCTGCGTTGAAAAGTGAGCAGTGCGGCGGTTGACTCTTGTTTGCGGGTAGATCGAACTACCACATTTTCCCCGGTCTTAACCTGCCGCTCCAATACAATAGTCAGGTTGTTATCCAGGTTTTGCCCAACTTCCACATCAGCCACCTCTTTAGATATAAAACCTACGCTTGAAACGGTAACCGTATATTTTCCGGGGTTAAGGGTAATGGTAAAGCGGCCTTCGATATCTGCGACAAATGTTCCTGTCATCCCAATTACCGTTACGGTGGCTCCGGGGATGGGTTCATTTTTATCATTGACCACCTTCCCATTCAATTTTACAGACTGGGCCAAAACCTGTCCGGCAAAAAACAAGAAAAGGAAAAGGGGGACGAATCGGGCCAATTTTGTTCGCAGCATATCTTCGATTTTCGCTGCAAAGCAACCACCCCTATGTTATTGGGCTGTTACCCCATCATTAACGAATTATGACCGCAATGTTACCGGAATGTTAAGTCGTGTTTTTAGAACCGGAATTGCAGACGACAGGTTAGCAGATTATCGGGAAGGTCGTTCTGATATCCATTGTAGTTAGTAGCCTCATTCTTAACGAGTTCATAGTACAATACCAGTTTTACATTCTCGGTTACGGCATGCGAATAACCAAGCCCCCAGGTGGTATAAGATATATCACCCGATGTAAAGCCATTGTTAAGCCCGATCGTCTGGCCACTTACCCGGGTATTGGGATCGTACCAATCATATTTGACCAAAAGCTGGTCGCCTTTTTTGCCGATATCTTTGATTAGGTAAAAGAATCCGCCATTAAACTGCCGGATATAAGTGGGGCCTGATGGGAGGGTACCGGGGTTAACGGTGGTGGTGGCCGTACCGGGTTGTTTGCCAAACCAATATTCGCCCCTTAATTCAAGTCCACCATGACCAGCAGGAAATTTTACCTGAACATCCGCTCCATAATATTGTCTCGGTGCCGTTTTCCCAATATTTGACAGGGATGAATCCACATAAAAGTCTTCTTTGCCCCCTTTTTCCCGCGTTGTATAAACGTATTTAGTGGTTTGTTTCCACCCTCCATACATCCAGGAAAGCCCCCCATGAACAGTAACCCCATTTCTATGAAGGGGTTCATACGTAATTCTTGCTACTAGATCCTTTTTATTATCAAAATCAGTGGTAGCTGAAAGGCCGGGGCCATTGAATACCCCTGCATCGATACGCAACTGGTGTTTATTATGCCCGGGTTTCTGGGGTTCAAAACTCAGCATCACGCCCAGATCCCGTTCAGAAGGGATAAGTATTTGTGACATCCGGCCCCGCTCGGGGGTTTCCCGATAAGAGGAAGAAACGTTTACCTCATATCCAAAAGGCTTGGCGAAAATTCCAGCCGTCAGCGAAAGATTATTGCCTTTGGTTTCATAAAGGCGAAGGAACATGTCCCTTACCCTTACCGTTCTTTCCGTTACATCCATTTGAAAAGAGAAAAGGGCCTTTGGAAGCCGGTCCTCGGTCAGGGCCAGGTAATCGATCTTCATCCGGGCCCGACGGAGCATGAAGCGGTTTCGCGACTGAGCCGAGAAATCGCCACCCCCATAAGTAGCGGCCCCATCCCGTTCAATTACCTGGTATTGGGCCTGGATATAACCCGAAAACCGGAGGTTCCCAAAACGCTTCAGGAAGGGTCTTACCGTATCGCGGATAAACAGGGAGGAATCAACCCCGGTCAAATAGCGCTGGCTAAACCCGGGCAGGCACAAAGCCGTGAAAACCAAAGCGATTAATAATGAGAGGGTTAACGATTTCTTCATGAAAAATTAATCTTCCGCAAAGGTAATGGGGTGCCCAAACGGCCGTATTAAGAAATTGTTACCAAAACACAAGTCTATCCGGTTTGCCTATCCAATACGTAATCTTTGCGCAAAATTTCCAAAATGGGACTCAACTCCTTCCTCAAGATCTTCATGCCAAAGAATATCGTATTCTACGAGTTGTTTGAAAAAGTGGCGGATAATGTGGCTATCATGGGCCAGAAACTGAAAGATATTGTGGCTGAACCCGATTTTGATAAAAGGGCTGCCCTGATCATCGAAGTAGAGGACCTGGAGCATGCCAATGATGACCTTACACACCGGATCTTTACCGAACTGGGAAGAAATTTCATCACTCCATTTGACCGGGAAGATATCCATTACCTGGCGACCTCCCTGGATGATATTGCCGACTATATTTATGCTTCCGCCAAAAAGATCAATTTCTACCGGGTCAACCCCAACGATTCCGGGATGCAGAAGTTTGCCGATATGATCGAACAGGGTACCGTGCTGGTGCGTAAGGCCGTAGGTGGTTTAAGGGATATGAAGAACCTGCGTCAGGTGACCGAATCACTGGTCAAGATCAACAGCCTGGAAAACCAGGCTGATGATGTATTTGATCTGAGCATTGAACGACTCTTTGCCATGGAGGAAGATGCCAAAGAAGTGATCAAGAAAAGAGAGATTTACCAGGTCATGGAAATCGTGACAGACAAATGTGAAGATGCCAGTAACGTGATCGAGTCGATCATCATTAAATATGCGTAAATGACCTTTCTCGTTATCATCATTGCCCTCGCCCTGATTTTCGACTATATAAACGGGTTCCACGATGCAGCTAACTCCATCGCCACCGTGGTATCCACCAAGGTATTGACCCCATTTCAGGCCGTTCTTTGGGCTGCGGTATTCAATTTTATCGCCTTTTTCATCTTTAAGGACCACGGAGTAGCCAACACAATTGCCAAAACCGTGAAAACGGAGTTTATTACCCTCCCGGTGATCTTTTCCGGACTGGTGGCTGCCATTATCTGGAACCTGTTTACCTGGTGGTTTGGTATCCCCTCCTCTTCTTCCCACACTTTGATCGGGGGATTTGCCGGGGCCGCCATTGCCCATGCCGGTACTTTTGGGTCTGTCAACGCCGACCCTGTTATTAAAACCGCTTCTTTTATTTTTCTGGCTCCGTTGGTCGGTATGCTGGTGGCCTTTATCATTTCCCTATGGTTTATCCATTCCTTTCAGAAAGGGTGGATGCCCAAGATTATTTCATTTGGGGTGATCGTTGGGGTACTTATTTTCCTGTATTTCAACCTCGAAACCAATCCTGATAAACTTAAATCCCATTTTGAGTCGTATTTCTGGAGAATGGTCTTTCATGGCTCTAACTTCAAATGGATATTGTTGAGCCTGATACTTATGATCATGGCGATTTTTTCGCTTTACCTGAGCAATTTGAACGCCAATAAAGCCAACTCCTGGTTCAAAAGGCTTCAATTGGTTTCCTCGGCAGCCTTTAGTATTGGTCACGGTGGCAATGACGCCCAGAAGGTAATGGGTATCATAACCGCGGCACTGATCGCCCATGGCTCCATTACCGACTTTCACGACATGCCTGTCTGGGTTCCATTGGCCTGTTATTCCGCCATTGGCCTGGGAACCATGAGCGGAGGTTGGAAGATCGTTAAAACCATGGGTACCAAAATCACCAAGGTGACACCTTTTGAAGGGGTGGCGGCAGAAACAGCCGGTGCCGTAACGCTTTTTGTAACCGAAGCCCTTAAAATACCCGTAAGCACCACGCATACCATCACCGGTTCCATTATCGGGGTAGGCGCCACCAAGCGTCTTTCGGCCGTGCGTTGGGGTGTAACGGTCAACTTGTTGTGGGCCTGGATACTCACTATTCCCATCAGCGGACTTCTGGCTGGCGGTGTTTATCTTATCGTAAGGTTTTTTATCTAAAAAGAAATCCTGAATTTTGCCACCAAATTTGGATTATGGCAAAAATCCTGGTGACAGGAGGTTGTGGATATATTGGCTCCCATACCCTGGTTGATCTTATTGAGAATGGCTATGATGTTATTTCCGTAGATAATAACTCACGCTCGAGTGTGCTGATACTGGAGGGCGTGGAGAAGATAACCGGCAAACGTGTCAAAAACTACCGGGTCGATCTGTGCAATTTTGATGACACCTTCGCGATCTTCCAGGAAAACCCCGATCTCACCGGGGTCATTCATTTCGCAGCTTACAAAGCGGTTGGCGAATCCGTAGAGCAACCCCTTCTCTATTTCGAGAACAACCTGATGTCACTGATCAACTTGCTGAAATGTGTCCAGGAATTTAAAACCCCGAGTTTTGTTTTCTCCTCTTCCTGTACCGTGTATGGCAACCCGGATGAAGTACCGGTAACGGAACGAACCCTGCCCAAACCAGCCGCTTCCCCTTACGGGTACACCAAACAAATGGGTGAACAGATCGTCAATGAGTTTTCAAAAGCCTGCTCCACCCAGTGCATCCTGTTAAGGTATTTCAATCCCGTAGGCGCCCACCCTTCCATCCAGATCGGGGAAATGCCTTTGGGAAAACCACAAAATCTTTTCCCGGCTATCACCCAAACAGCAATAGGCAAACTGCCACAACTCGTGGTTTATGGAGATGATTATGATACCCGCGATGGATCCTGCATCAGGGATTTTATCCACGTATCCGATCTTTCCCATGCCCATACCCTGGCGCTTCAATACCTGGAGAATGAAAAGAATGACAGCCCCTGTGAGGTATTTAACCTCGGCAGTGGCACTGGCGTTTCCGTGCTTGAAGCCATTCACGCGTTTGAAAAGGTGAGCGGACAAAAACTCAACTACCGAATCGGTCCAAGAAGGGCCGGTGATGTGGTTTCCATTTATGCCAATAATGACCTGGCCAGTGACTTGCTGGGCTGGCATATTCAATACGACCTGGAAGACATGATCGACACCGCCTGGAAATGGGAGAAAAAAATGATGCAGGATGAAACCGTGTTTACCCGGGGAAAATCAGATTTGAATTAGAACCAAACATATACCAAATACCATGCTCAAAGACATTCAACCGACTGGAAACAAAGACACCCGAAGCGGATTCGGGGATGGCATCGCTGAAGTAGCCAAAAAGAACCCCAACGTAGTGGCCCTGACCGCTGACCTGGCTGGCTCTATGAAGCTGACCCAGTTTATCAAAGAATTTCCCGAACGTTTTATCCAGTGCGGTATCGCCGAAGCCAATATGATCGGTATCGCCGCTGGGTTGACGATAGGCGGTAAGATTCCTTATACCACCACATTCGCCAACTTCTCTACCGGTCGTGTTTATGACCAGATCCGTCAGGCCGTGGCTTACAGCGGTAAGAATGTAAAGATCTGCGCCTCTCACGCCGGACTTACCCTGGGTGAAGACGGAGCCACGCACCAGATACTGGAAGATATCGGGCTGATGAAAATGCTGCCTGGTATGACGGTGATCGTTCCCTGTGATTACGCCCAGACAAAAGCCGCAACCATGGCCATCGCCGATTATCAGGGCCCTGTCTATCTCCGCTTTGGCCGCCCGGTATGGCCTATCTTCACTTCTGAATTACCTTTTGAAATTGGCAAAGCCCAGTTCTTCAGTGAAGGAACAGATGTATCCATCTTTGCCTGTGGACATATGGTATGGCATGCCATCCAGGCCGGGATCCAATTACAGGAAAAAGGCATCAGCGTGGAAGTGGTGAATATCCACACCATCAAACCCCTGGATGAAGAAGCCGTGTTACGCTCGATCCGTAAAACAAAATGCGCGGTAACCGCGGAAGAACATAATATTATTGGTGGATTGGGAGACGCTATCTCTCAGGTAGCTGCCCGTCATTTCCCCATACCCATCGAGTATATTGGTACGCATGATACTTTTGGTGAAAGCGGTACCCCCAAAGAATTATTGAAGAAATACGCCCTGGAACCCGGCGATATCGCCGCCGCCGCCGAAAAGGCCATCTCCAGAAAATAGTTCCCCCCTTGCGTAGTAACCATTGCGCCTTAGCGTCTTCGAGGTAAAACTCACCACGAAGACGCTAAGGCGCAATGGTTACGCAAGGACTTTCTCCTCGTTTCCTATTGACTTTAGCCTAATCGTATTTGTATCGAGTTAGCCGGGAAACACCAACCGGGGTGGGAAGTTTTTAGATATCAGTTCCAAACTGTATTTTTATCTCCTATTCATCACCAATGCCTTTGCCGAACCCAAGCGATACCGAATTATTAGACCAGTTCCGTAATCCCGCCACGCGGGAGAAAGCCTATACAGCCCTTATCCGCAAATACCAGGAAAAACTATATTGGCATCTTCGCCGCATGGTGGTCAACCACGATGACGCCAACGATGTGCTGCAAAATGTGCTGATCAGGGTTTGGAATGGCCTCGAAAAATTCAGGGAAGACAGCCAGCTCTATACCTGGCTTTACCGGATTGCCACCAATGAATGCCTCACCTACCTTGAACAACAAAAAAAGAGGTCGGCCGTATCCCTCAGCGAGGTGGAAACCGGATTGGAAAACAAGATCCGGGCAGAGCAAAATTTCGATGCCAATAAGCTGGAATGGAAGCTTCAATTGGCAATTCAGCAACTTCCTGAAAAACAAAGAGTTGTATTTCAATTGCGATACTATGATGAAATGCCTTACGAAGAAATGAGCCGGGTGCTTGAAACAAGCGAAGGCGCCCTGAAGGCCAGCTATCATCATGCCGTGAAGAAAATCGAGGACTACATAAAAAATCATTAAACTTTGGGGGCCTTTGGCCGTCCTAAGTAACGAGATCATGAAGAAACAAGCAGACATATTGAATGAATTGGAGGCACTGGGAAGCTCTCTGGGCACACAAAACATTGAAAATGTTTATGTTGTGCCTGAGGGGTACTTCGAGGGGTTGGCTGAGGCGGTAATGGCCCGGATTCGCAATCATGCCGATTACCAAAACAGCCGGGAAGAACTGGATAGTCTGTCGCCTT
Organism: Chitinophagaceae bacterium; assembly: GCA_041916555.1. Lineage (GTDB taxonomy): Bacteria > Bacteroidota > Bacteroidia > Chitinophagales > Chitinophagaceae > SpSt-398. The sequence goes on from JAYRZH010000117.1 coordinate 7,655, forward strand.
TGCTTAGCAGCCTGAAAAAAGAAAACCCATACGCCGTACCGGCTGGATATTTTGAACAGGAATTGTGTGCTCCTGTGGTTTCAATGACCGAAAATAAACCGGCCCGGGTGGTTTCCTTTGGCAGCCGGATCATGCGCTATGCCGTAGCCGCCGCGATAACCGGAGCTGTGGTGTTTGGAGGACTTAAACTGATGAATACCGGCTCCAAAAATGCCGATCCCGAAACTGCCATTGCCAAGAAATTAGGAAAGGATATAAAGAATCACCAGATCAGCAAAGAAGAAGTGGATGATTTTCTGGACCTGACCGAAGCCATCGCTGCGGTGGATAACAAACAAGAACCTGCCGCTAATACAGGCAATACCAACCTGAAAGATGTTTCCGATAAGGAACTACTCGACTTCATGGAAGTATTGCCCGATGAATTGAATTAAATGAATCATATGGAGGAGTGAAATGAAAAAGATTATATACATATTAGGATTGCTCATCTTCTCCTTTACTGCGCTGCACGCGCAGGAAGGCGATGATGATGCAAACGGAAAAGTTAAGGAACGCTTCCGGGAGTATATGCAACAGCGGCTGAACCTTTCCAAGGAAGAAGCCGACCGCACCTTCCCGCTTTTCCTTCGTTACTTCAATGAAATCCGATTGGCCCGCCGGGAATTCCCGAATGACCAGTTAAAACAAAAACAAAAGGTCATCGAAATAAAAATTCGCTATCGCGAAGAATTTCGTCAATCGGTAAAAGAAAGACCCGAGCGCGTTGATCCCGACCGTGTTGAAAAAGCCGCTATTGAATTCAGACAAGCCCTGAAAGTGGAAGCCGAGAAACGAAACCTGCAGATCCGCCGTCGTGGAGGTAGCGTGCTCAATAAAGACTAAAATTATTTTTACTGTATCTTTGAACCTGGTGTTTTTCATAGGTTAGCAACGGCCAGCTCTTTTCAGGGCGGGCCATTTTTTATTCTTTCTCGCTCTATTCACCTCGAGAATCCAACTACACAAATACCGGGGTCTTGATATCGTGATAAAACAAAAACCTCCATCCCTTCTCCCTTCCTTCTTCCCACCATTGCTTTCGAAGTTCGGATGCCAGCTTTCCATCATGGTCATATTTTGCCACAAACCGATGCTTCATCTGCTGCA
>JAYRZH010000118.1:0-8722 GCA_041916555.1 Chitinophagaceae bacterium
ATACATCGTACAGGGGATGGAGTTTTAATGATCCGTCGGGGGTGCGCATTTGTATGGCCCCGCGTTGCCTTGAATAATAATCATCATAGGAGAGTACCCAGGAAATGATCCGGAAGCTACTGTCGGGGGCATAGAGTTTGGATACCCCTAAAACGGAATCAAAGGGATAGTAAAAGGAATTTTTTACCTGTAAGGAGCGAATAAGGGTTCGGACAAAAAAACTGTCGGCGCGCATCCTTCCGGCAGTCAGGGTGTCCATAATCAGGGTACGGGAAAAGTTGGCGAGGGAATCTTCCTTGGCCTTTAACTTTTTCAGGTCGGCAGGCGCGATCTTTTGCCCAAAGGACGAGGCCTGAAGGCAAAGAATGGTAAGGAGTATGGCAATGGTCCTGTACATGGGCCAAAATTATTTGATTTAGGGTTCCTAACTGAAAAAAAACAGTTAGCGTATGGAGCCGGCTGTTAAAGCTTTGGCAAAATCGGTCAGCAGGTCAAAGCGCCAGTCAATATCCGGATGAGGGAATTCCACTTCCGGGTGGGTGGTAGCAATATACACGGTCTTCATTCCCGCCCTTCGGCCAAATTCCATGTCGCTCAACTTATTGCCCACCATGATCGATTTTTCAAGGTTGACAGGAAATTCCCTGGCAGCTCTGAAAGCATGACCCGGGTTGGGTTTCCGGTCGGGGTGGTTATTATCAAGACTGGTGCAATAATAGATCCGGTCGATATGACCATTTTTTTCCGCAAACAGTTGCAACATCAGGTGGTGGATATCGGCAAGGTCTTTTTCGGTCATCAACTCTTTTCCCACCCCACGTTGGTTTGTTACTATGAAAACATGTCCAAATAGTTCATTGAACCGGGCGATGGCCTCTGGTACGCCTTCATAGAGCCGAAATTCGCCGGTGTGAAAAATATAGGAACCATCCTTGTCATAATTGATGACGCCGTCACGGTCAAGAAACAGGCTCCAGTCAGCACTTATTGATGGGAGTGGGGGATTTTGGGGATGCATGCTTTATCCAAAGATGTTTTTCTCCACCAGTTCGCAAAGAATATGCCCAACCAGTATATGGCTTTCCTGGATCCTTGGGGTATCGGTGGAGGGGATATTGAGGAGGATATCTGCCAGGTCTTTGAGTTTTCCCCCGGAAGCCCCGGTAAAGGCAATGGTGACCACGTCCATTTTTCGGGCCGATTCAAAGGCCTTGACGATATTGACCGAATTACCGGAGGTGGAAAACCCGATCAGCACATCCCCGGCTTGCAGGGTGCCTTCCACCATACGGGCATAAACATCTTCAAAACTGTAGTCATTGGCAACGGCGGTCAGGTAGGAAGTGTTGGCATGTAGGGCTTCCGCCGGCAGGGCTTTGCGGTCGGTGTAAAACCGTCCTGTAAATTCCGCGGCAATATGCTGGGCATCGGCGGCGCTTCCCCCGTTGCCACAGAGATACAATCGTTTACCCTGCTGAAAGGCCTGGGTGATCTTTTCCACCGCCAATTCGATCCTGCCGATCATGGATGGGTCGGTTAGCAGGGTGGTCTTAACCTCTATTGATGTGGAGATAATTTCCTTTATCCTGTTCATATTGAATGGAAGCGGGCCGTTTATCGGCTACCCAGGTTAAATAATTGGTCAACAAAATGCGACCAACTGTATTTTTCTTTTTCCCTGCGAAGATGGGGAATAAAATGCGCTTTGCCTAATTGGTAGAACCGCTGGATGGCTTCTGCCAGGGAGTAAGGCTCGGCTTTGGCGATCAGTCCTGTTTTCTCTGAATCGATCAAACCGGGCAGCCCTCCCACATCAGTTACCAGGGTGGGGCATTCATAATTGAAGGCCAGCGGGGTGACACCGCTTTGCGTGGCATTTCGATATGGTTGTATCACCAGATCGGCGGCACAGAAATAGTATTTCACATCCTTATCAGCTATAAAACGGGTGTGAAGGATGAGCCGGTCGGCAATATCCAGTTTTTGTATCAGGTCACGGTATTTCTCTTCCTCCCCATAGAATTCCCCGGCGATCAACAGTTTTAGGTTGGGATCGGGTGGCAGGGTACTGATGGCTTCCAGCAAAAGGTCAAGCCCCTTATATGCGCGTATAAATCCAAAGAAGAGCAATAACCGGCAGGAGGGATCGATTCCCAGGGCTTTTTTAGCCTCAGCCGGATCAACAGCCTCCCCAAAATTATCATAGAGGGGATGGCGTAGCTGGGTATGCGGTTTGCTGGTGACAAAGGTTTGGAGGTCCCGGGTTACTTTATCACTCATCGTCACAAAGGCATCACAAGCCTTAAAGAAAAATCGGGTAAATATTTTATCGCCCGGACGTTTTTCGTGTGGAATGACATTATCGGCGATACAAACAATCCGGCTATGCTTGTTCTTGCGGATCAGCCGGGCAATGGTACCCAGGCAGGGTCCCATAAAGGGGATCCAATACCGGATGATTACAATATCATGCTTTTCCCTGGCGAGCTGACGCCCTACCTTGATCCAGTTGAACGGATTGATGGAATTGATCAGGCTCCGAATGGGAATTCCCTCCGGGGCAGGTTCATCGGTGAATTGTGATTTACCCGGAAAGAGAAAACCCGGGTATTGAAGATGGTAGGAGCAGATGGAACAATCATAACCCTGTTTAATCCATTCTTTGGCCAGGCGGTGGTTGAATGTGGTCATACCACCTCCGCGAAGCGGGTGGGCGGGTCCTATGATCAGGATTTTCTTTTTCATAAGAAACCTGTCTTGCTTTCTATCAGGTAGGAATTGCGACCTGGTGAATTCCGGGCCACTAATTCCGCTAAGAATCCGGTAAGAAACAATTGGGCGCCAACGATCAGAGAGGTAAGGGCGATATAAAACCCAGGCCGGCTGGTGATGGCATAGCTATAATCGATCAGTTTTGAGATAACAAGGTAACTGGAAAATCCAAAACCAACTAAAAAGAATATAGTGCCCCACAATCCAAAGAAATGCATGGGCCTTTTTGAAAATTTCCCCACAAATGTAATAGAGAGGAGGTCCAGAAAGCCATTGACAAACCGTTCCCAGCCAAATTTAGTTACCCCATATTTTCGGGCCCTGTGTTCCACCACTTTTTCCCCGATTTTCTTAAAACCTGCCCATTTGGCAATGACAGGGATATAACGGTGCATTTCTCCATACACTTCAATGCTCTTGATCACCTTATTTCGATAGGCTTTTAGACCACAATTAAAATCGTGGAGCTTCACCTTGGAAACCCTTCTTGTAACGGCGTTGAAGAATTTGGAGGGGATATTCTTGGTAAGGGTATTGTCATACCTTTTTTTCTTCCAACCGCTAACCAGGTCATAACCTTCCTCACGGATCATTTTCATCAGTCCGGGAATTTCATCCGGACTGTCCTGCAAATCGGCATCCATGGTGATGACCACATCTCCTTTGGCTTCGCGGAAACCTTCATTAAGAGCAGCCGACTTGCCATAATTCCGTTGAAAACGGATACCCTTGATATGCTCATTCTTTTGATGAAGTCCCAGGATAACATCCCAGGAGCGGTCATTGCTTCCGTCATCCACCAGGATGACTTCGTAAGAGATATTGTTTTCCCTGACTACGCGCTCGATCCAGGCGCATAATTCGGGAAGCGATTCCTCTTCATTATAAAGGGGTATGACAAGCGAAAGGTCCATTAAATACTCATTTGGTCAAGCGGGTTGACCGGTTTCTTTTTAGTAACGGCGGCGCCAATAAGGGAACCAATCGCCCCAAGAATAGCCATACCAATAACGGTACCTATCACGGCAAACAGAAGGTAGTATTTGTCCACCATGCCTACCGCCATCTCTATCTGGCTATCGGTGCTTTTGCCATCTTCTTCCATTTTCTGACGCGTCGTTTCAATTATTTTTTCCTTGAACTCGGGGAAGGCGAGATTGAAAACGATCACAAAGGCCAGCATCAGAAGGATCACGATGGCTGTGGCTTTGAATCCGTAGGAAAAGAGGTTGCCAAAGGTAACCTGGTTGTCTTTCGACTTGGCGTATAGATGAATGAACATGATCAGTCCGCCAATGAGGATGGCATAGGAGAGATAACCCAATGCCTGGTTTTCCCATAGTCCTGTGAATTGAAGGATGATGCTGTACACCACCAGGATACCACCAAGAATGGCACCTGCCACGATATGACTGATTGGTTTAGTTTCTTGCATAATGTTAGTTTATGGGTTCAAAATTAGCTGGTCTTTGTTAATAATGCCCCAAACTTTCCCGGTGAGGGTTTTTCCCAGGAAAGGGGAGTTGGCCGACCTCGACCTCTTTTGTTCCAGGTTATAGGTCCATTCTTTTGCCGGATCAAACAGGGTAAGGGAGGCAGTTTGGCCTTCGCGGATGGTGATCTCGGGGAGGCCAAAGAGTTGACGGGGCCGGGTACTTAACAGGTTGACCCAAAGCAGGGGTTCTCCAGGTATAACGGTGTTAAGAACGGCAAAACTGGTTTCCAGACCGGTCATGCCATTTCGGGCATATTCAAACTCACATACTTTACTATCAGTTTCATGGGGCAGGTGGTGGGTGGCCACACAATCAATTACCCCTTCCTTTACGGCCCGGATCAGGCTCTGCCTGTCGGCTTCTGTTCGGATAGGGGGATTCACCTTCAGATTGGTATCATATTCCTGAAGAGCTTCTTCCTGGAAGAAAAGGTGATAAGGGGTTACCGAGCAGGATACCGACAACCCGGCTTCTTTGGCTCGTTTTATATACTCCACCGATTTTCCGGTGGAAATGGCTGTCAAATGAAGTTTTGAATCCGTGTACCTTGCCAATTTTATATCACGGGCTACCACCAGTTCTTCTGCCATGGCCGGTTTACCCGCAAGTCCCATGGCTGTTGAAATCACCCCTTCATTCATTAAGCCATGGGCATTGATGCTATGATCATCCGGGATTTGAATGATGGTCCCATTAAAGGTCTTGATATACTGGAGGGCTTTGACCAATAATCCCGCCGATTGAATGGATCGTATCCCATCGCTAAAGGCAATGGCGCCGCTGGAGCGCATATCATACATTTCAGCCAGGTCTTTACCTTCGGTTTGCCTGGTAACGGCCCCAATGGGATGAAGGTTAACCGGGAGTGGGATGGATTTTCCTTTGAGGTATTCTACCTGTGCCTTTGTATCAACCACCGGAAGGGTGTTGGGGAGCAGAAAAACATCCGTATATCCACCTGCGGCAGCCGCGGCGGAGCCTGTTTCCAGGGTCTCCTTGTATTCCTGCCCGGGGTCTCCAAAATGAGCGAAGACATCCACCCATCCTGGCGAAACATGCAGGTTTTCTATTTGGATTACCTGGTCGGCGGAGGAGGAGATATTTGATCCGATCTCGCGGATCAGGCCATCTACAATCAAAATATCCTGGGATTGCCCGTTGAGAGAGGAGAGGGGATCAAGGATCCGAGCGTTCTTAATGAGGAGCTTCATTAAGGGGCGAAGATAAGGTTGTTTTCGGGGAAGAAAAAAATATGGTCGGGATGACTGGATTCGAACCAGCGACCCCCACGTCCCGAACGTGGTGCGCTACCGGGCTGCGCTACATCCCGAAAGACCGGGGCGAAATTACTTGAAATCCCCCTAAAAAACTAAAAGCTAATAGCTTTAGGCTATTAGCTTTTTATTGTCGGGACGACTAGATTCGAACTAGCGACCCCTTGCACCCCATGCAAGTGCGCTACCGGGCTGCGCTACGTCCCGAACAATCCGGGGGTGCAAATTTAAGGGATATTTTTTGACTAACATTCAATTTTGAGTTTCTTTATACCACCAAAGAATCATACATGATCAGGAACCGGAATTTTGTTTGTTTATCAACCTCTGAATGGGGTGGGAACTATGCCAAAACTATCGTTGAAATAATGTCTGTACTTGCCAGGGAAAACAAAGTACTCTATGTCGATTATCAATTTACCTGGAAAGACCTGTTGATGTCCCTGCTGGGAAAAAGCCAGGCCCCTGTGGCGAGGATGTTGGGACTTAAAAAACGGTTACAGACTGTTCATACCGCTGATAATCAAGATGTTTTATTGCTTACACCCCCGCCAATATTCCCTGTCGCCTTTCTTCCGGATGGCCCATTGTACCGGTTTATGCTGCGATGCAATGGCCGGTTGGTGGCCAGGGCGGTCAGAAAAGTGATACGCCAACACCAAATGGGGGAAGAACTCATCCATATCAATGCCTTTAATCCTGCCATGGGCGAAGTAACAGCCTTCCGGTTTGGTGAAAAACAATTGATCTATCATTGTTACGATGAGATCGAAGCGGCTGCCTGGTTAAAAAAACACGGGGGCAAACATGAGAGAACCTTTATGAAACAGGCGCATGCGGTCATCACTACCTCCGAAGGATTGTTCCAAAAAAAATCACCCCTCACCAACCGCTGTTTCCTGGTGAAGAATGCCGTAAACTTTGACCTGTTTCGTACTGGCTATACCGACAGAACCCGAATGGCAGGAAAACGGATTGGCTATATCGGAAGCATCGATGATCGCCTGGATTATGAATTGCTCGAACACCTTTTTAAAACTTTGCCCGACCACCAATTTGACTTTGTTGGACGTTATGATTACGAAAAAGGGAGAAAGATCCTGCAGCAATATCCCAATGTCACTCTTCACGGGCCTCACCCGGTTAGCGCCCTCCCCGGGTTTTTAAAGGAGTTTTCCGCAGGGATCATCCCCTTTGCCATTAATGATTTCAATAAAGGGATCTACCCTTTAAAGATCAATGAATACCTGGCTACCGGCTTACCGGTGGTGATGACCCATTTTGCCATAGTTGAGGAATTCAGACCTGTTGCTTCCATTGCCGAAAACAAGGAGGAATTCAGAGACATGCTGGTAAAAGAAGTTCAGCATAATTCAGTTGAAAAACAAGAGGCGAGGGTGAATTTTGCAGCGGCTAATTCCTGGGAGGCCAGGATAGAACAGATATCGGATATCGTCCGGCAGCTTGATCAGGAACTCCGGTAAACCGGATCCTTGACATCCTCAATATACATCACCTGTTCCTGTTGTGTTTTCAGGAATGATTTCTTTGCCTTCTTGATCTTAAGCAGGGCTGCCACTTGCCGGGCGGCAAAAGCGGGTAAAAAAAGAAAGGTACCCATGATATCTTTATTCCACCGGCATCGAATCCCTACAATCAGGAAGAAGCTGATCATGTATAAAAGCAATAATCCGGCTGCTATGGCAGCCAACAGGTATTGACCCACCAATAAGTTAAGCAGGAATACCAGACCCATTGCCCCAAATTGAATAACCAGCGGGGGCCGGAGTGCGTTCAGCGCAAAAAAGAAATGATCAAAATTGAAGCGCAGGATAGAACGCCCCAGCAAACCAAGCGCTACTTTGAAATACTTGAATTGAGAACTCATCCACCGGGTGCGCTGTTTTTCAAGGGCGGCTCCCGTACTGATCTTTTCATCATACAGGAATCCTTTTTTGGTAAACCCTATGGCTCCGGCTTTTTGGATGATGTGTAATTGCAGTTTTTTATCAAATCCCCCCAGGTCATCGGAATAGGTGACCGATTCATAAATATCCAGGTCAACCGCAATGCCTGATCCCCAAATGGCGGCAGATAATCCCACCGCAGCCCTGGCCTCCCGGTCCACAAAAAAGTTATACAAATCACCGATGGCGTCCATACGGGCAAATGGGGTATTCAGGTTTTTTGCCCGGAAATCCGTTTGAACAGCTTTGTACCCCTGCTGAAATAATTTGTTTACCTCCAACAGAAAATCAGCGTGAACCAGGTTATCGACATCAAAGATGATCAGGGCCTGGTGTCTGCGGGTAAACTGACTGATGGCGTACCGAATGGACTTAACCTTTGAATTAATGGCTTTTTCCGGGCGAATGACAGATACAGGAAGCCCAGGATATACAGGAAGGCTGGCGGGGTCGCATTGATCGGCCACTACATAAATATGATACCTTGAATAGTGTTGCTGAAGCAGGGAACGTACAATGGGATCAATGAAACGGGCATCTTCATGGGCTGTAATCACCAGGCCAAAATCTGTTTCTTTGGACCCGGTTTCATTTTTATCCTGTTTCTTTCTGACCAGGAGATACAGGCATAGCAGGATCGGGGGAATCAGGAGAAAACTTCCAAATCCAATAAAGGCAAGGTAACTGATCAGGCGAATGACCCACTGTATGTTTTCGTATGTGATCATGCCACCGACAGGTCACTGGTTTTCTTTTTCCAAACGGTAACAAAACCACCATTCCAGGACAAAGGCAGCACTTCAGCCACCTGGCAATCGAGTTTCTGCAAAAACTTAAGTCGTTTGGTGACTAAGGAGAATGGGAATACATCCTCCACAAAATTGGTCTTGCCAAACCGAATGATCTGGAATTTTGTTTTTCCCGCTAATTCTTCCAGGCTGGCCTTGGTAAAAAACTGAATGTGGGAAAGGTCATCGGCAGCGGATTGTACCGTGGTGCCCTTGTATCCCAGGGATGCTTTTATCTTGCTGGTCATTCTCCAAAGCCAGTTATTCTTTTTTTGCATCCGTTGTACCGGCTTGGTGACAAACACTTCACGCGGGCCTTTGCCATTGGGAACGGTTACGATCACCACACCGGTATCATGAAGAGAGGCATGAATGACTTTCAGGAGTTGATCGGGCTGGTTCAGGTGTTCCAATACTTCACTGCA
>JAYRZH010000119.1:0-8671 GCA_041916555.1 Chitinophagaceae bacterium
ATATTTTGCAAAAACAATTTAAACACCCGTTTGAGGTCAATATCCTTGACCGGCTCAATGACCAGGGCCAGGTATCCGGAACACAGGTAACCCTCCATCTTTATGCCGGTGTTTAATCCGGTATCATGGATCCACTCGCATGGATTTGCTATTTTAGCAGGGTGATCCGGGCAATAATCATAGATGATGAACCTTCGGCGATACGGACGCTGGAGCTATTGATAAAACGGTTTGTTCCGGAACTGACCATCATTGGTCATACCTCCGACCCATTGAAGGGTCTTGAGATGCTGGAAAAGGAAACACCCGATCTTCTGTTCCTGGATATACAAATGCCGGTTCTTTCCGGCTTTGATCTGCTTCGAAAATGCCAGGATATCCGGTTTAGCATCATATTCACGACTGCCTTTGACCAATATGCCATCGAGGCCATCCGGTTTAGCGCGCTTGATTACCTTCTTAAACCCATCGACGCAGAAGAGCTACGCCAGGCCATCCAGCGATTTATTGAAAAAAAGAACCCCGATTCCTTACATCAGAACCTGTACCAGAACTTCCTGCATAATATCAATGCGCACGGAAAGGAAGCATTCAAGCTGGCCATCCCAACCAGCGAAGGGATTTTTTTCTACCTGCCTGCTGATATTATCCGCATTGAAGGGGTAAATAACTATTCCCGGTTTTATTTCATCAATCAAAAAACCCTGCTTACCTCAAAAACCCTCAAGGAATATGAAGATATCCTGCAGAATCATGGCTTTCTCAGGGTACATAAATCCCATCTTGTCAACCGACAGTCGGTAACCGGCTATACCGCCGATGGCTGGCTACAATTGAGTGATGGTTCCAGGGTAGAAATATCCCGCCGCCGAAAAGAAGAAGTGCTGGCGACATTAAAAAAGCATTAGTTACTTTTGCGCTTTACTTCACCGAATGGGTTCTATACAAAAACACCTGCCCGATTTTGCCAAGCGCTGGATCAAGAAAGCGGCCTATGGTCTTTATGACCTGACCGACCGTATCTTTCAGGGATCTATTGACAAATACGACCCCCAGACCCTGCGTGTGCTGAGAGAATGCCTGAAGGAAGATTCCAACACCATTGATATTGGCGCTCATTTGGGACATATTCTCCGTGAAATCCTAAAAGCCGCTCCACGCGGTCGTCACCTCGCTTTTGAACCCATTCCCCATTTGTATGCGGAGCTGAAGAAAAAATTCGGGCATAAGGTAACCGTACTTGACTATGCCCTTTCCAACCAAAAAGGAACTGCCGAATTCAATCATTTTGTAAATAAACCCGCCCTGAGCGGATTAAAGAAAAGAACCGATTTTGGCAACCTGGAAGTAAACACCTTCACCGTGCAAACCGAGCGGTTGGACGAACTGGTTTCCCAGGATACCAAAATCGACCTGATCAAAATTGATGTGGAAGGCGCTGAAATGATCGTTTTGGAAGGGGCCCGAGCCTTGCTGAAACGCGACCGCCCGATTGTTCTGTTTGAATTCAGTTCAGGTGGAGGTGCCAATTACAATACCCAACCTGAAAAAGTCTATGATATCTTCGCTGAAAGCGGGATGCAGGTGTCGGTGATCGAATATTTTTTAAAGAAAATGCAGGGATTTTCCCGGGAGGAATTTGTGGGACAATACCAAAAAGGATACAATTATTTCTTCATTGCCTACGACGAGAAATGGCTCTCCCGCCCAGCCTGACCCAATCATGAAGTACCAACATATATTCTTCGACCTTGATCATACATTATGGGATTTTGAAGCCAATAGCCGGCAAACCCTTCTCGACATGTACCATTCGATGGACCTGTCGGCCAAAGGGATCGATGATTTTGACAGGTTTCACCGTCAATACCTGGCCCACAATGAAAAACTCTGGGCCAGGTACCGAAACGGATTTATCAAGGTAGATGAATTGAGATGGAAAAGGATGTGGCTCACTTTGCTGGATTTTAAAATTGGAAATGAAGCCCTCGCCCGTGAAATGGGGGTCGTTTTTCTGGAACTACTCCCCACCCGGAAGATCTTGTTCCCCTATGCCATAGAAATACTCGAATACCTGCAAGGAAAAAAATACGAGCTCCATCTAATCACCAATGGTTTTGAAAAAACCCAGCATAGCAAATTAAAAAACTCGGGGATCGATCATTATTTTTCTGCCGTCATCACATCTGAAGGAAGCAACAGTCTGAAACCCCACAAGGAAATTTTTGAATACGCCTTTCAACGCACCGGTGCCAACCCGCAAAACAGCATCATGATCGGCGACAGCCTGGAAGTAGATATCAAAGGGGCGATGAATGCCGGAATGGACCAGGTATTTGTAAACCACATAAACGAGAAGGCTGATTTTGAACCAACGTTTACGGTTTATTCACTGAAAGAATTGGAAGGGATATTTTGATTTGTTTCTCGCGGCGAACGCGGCGGCAATCCATAATTCGAAAATTGTAAGGCCGCCGCGAGAAATAAAATTTCAGATCTCCGCCACCACGGTAACTCCCCCCTGTGGCTTATCTCCAATTTTTACTTTGATATTCGCATCCAGGGGCAGGAAGATATCCACGCGGGAGCCAAAACGGATAAATCCCATTTCATCATTTTGCTTCACCTGCATACCGGGTTTGAGGTAATTGATGATCCGCTTGGCCAGCGCCCCGGCGATCTGCTTGGTGAGGATTTCTTTGCCGTTCTCCGTTCTGTACACCACGGTATGTCGTTCGTTTTCGGTGGATGACTTGGGGTGCCAGGCCACCAGGTATTTTCCTTTATGGTATTCGCTATACACCACATCGCCGGAAACCGGATTGCGGTTGACATGCACATTCAGGGGGCTCATGAAAATGGACACCTGGATACGTCTATCGGGAAAATATTCATCAGCCTGTACCTCTTCAATTGCCACCACTTTGCCATCGGCCGGGGCTATGACCGCATTGGGCTGATAGGTAAGTACCCGGTTTGGCAACCGGAAAAAGGAAATAACAAAAACCCATAGCGCGAAAGTGACCAGGAAGATCAGCCAGCTTAACCAGGGGGAATAAAAGCTCAGGAAATAAAAGGAAACCAGGTTGAGCAAACCGAACAGGATCGTACTAATCGCGATAATGGTATAGCCTTCCTTATGTATGGTCATGGGTTGAAGTTGTGGTTGTGGCGGTAAAGATAGGAAATTGATCAGAGCATGACGAAGAGCCAAACACAGGGAATGGCGATCAGCAGGGAGTCAAATCGGTCGAGAAAACCCCCATGCCCTGGCATGATGCTGCCACTATCCTTTACCCCGGCTACCCGTTTCAACTTGGATTCCAACAGATCGCCAAAAGTTCCGGCAATGGATGCGATCCCGGCAATGATAAACCAATATCCAAACCGGTATTCAAATAAGTGGGTGGATGCGAGTTGATGCGAATAAAGCCTGGAGAATAAAAATCCGGTGACAAGAATGGAAAGGAGTATCCCCCCAATGGTTCCTTCCCAGGTTTTTTTTGGGGAAACGGCCGATAAAGGGGTTTTCCCAATCAGGGAGCCAACCACATAGGCCATGGTATCATTGATCCAAATGGCAGAGACTATGGCGATAGGGACCAGCACGAAATGTGTTGATCCGCTTTCATAGGGAAGATCAGCCCAGGTGCCAAATTCATCAAACGACAAATAACCCAGGTGTATCATCAAACCACAGGGCATGGTGATGTATAACAATCCCCAGAAGGAACGGTATATATATCGGGCCGGGTCAATCTTTTTTAACAATAATAACAACTCATACCAGCAGCCGGCATGAATGATAAGGAAGAGGGCCAGAAAGCCCCAGAAATTCCACAAAAGCCCGGTGAGCATCACGGCGGCAAATACCAATGCCGTAATCGTACGGGTTCTAAATACTTGCAGGTTAAGTGCCATATCAGGAAAGTGTGAATGGATCGGTTGGGGCATTATCCGCCGCGTAAACTTTTTCAAAACTATTCGTGGATTTCTTCCTCATCCACCAGAAAATGGCGATTACCGCCGCCAGGCTTATGCTCCCGGCCAGGGCAAGGGTCCACCCGCTCATGTCAACCGGATTGTCCTTTTCAATCATAGAGGGATCAACATAGGCAGCTACGACAATAAACGCGTCATATACAAAATGCGCAATGATGGCCGGCCACAGACTACCACTATACCAATAGATACCGCCTAACAATATACCCAGCATAAACCGGGGCAGGAAACCATCAAACTGAAAATGTATGGCTGAAAACAAGGCCGCCGTGGCCAATATACCGGCCCAGGGGCTTTTGAACCATCGGATAAGAAGACGCTGAAGCACCCCCCGGAAAAACAACTCCTCACCCACTCCGGCAAAAACAGCGATAAAGAATATATTCTTGATCAATTCCCAGACTCCTTTCTGTCCCAGCATATAACTGATCTGCTGATCCGTATCCTTTCCCATTTCATCCATCCATTTCTGCATCCCGGATGGGAAAGGAATGGATTGGTTCAGCACACCCAATAAACCCGCCAGTGGAATAGAGGCAAACATGATCAAAACTCCCAGGCCCACATAAAAAAGGGTGGTGGGTTGTGACAACCCCAGGTATTGAAGCGGTTTGGGGTCGGAGAAATAAGCAAACAGAAAAACCGGGATCACAAAAAGACACAGAAACTGGACCACCAGCATCCCCCTGATCATAAAAAGCGTTTTGGGGTCGGTCAGGTCCCATTTGGCCACATCGGTCATTTCCATCAGCCCAATGCCAGTGGCCCTGGAGAGGATAAACATCCCAATCACACTGAGTACCATGAAGATGGCTAAGGAAAGCCCGATAAAAACGAGCAACTGGCTCCAGGCTGGTCTGTATTTTAAGTAGGTGGACATAAGACAACTCCGATTTTTGCGTGTAAATTTGCAGGCTCTCATGGCAAATATCGGAAACATATCATTACCCGAATTCCCGCTCCTGCTCGCACCCATGGAGGATGTAAGCGATCCGCCATTCCGTGCCGTTTGCAAGGATAATGGGGCCGACCTGATGTACACCGAATTCATCAGCAGTGAAGGGTTGATTCGCGACGCGATCAAAAGCCGAAAAAAACTCGACATATTTGACTACGAGCGCCCTATCGGCATCCAGATCTTTGGCGGTGATGAAGAAAGCCTGGGCATGGCTGCCCGCATTGTAGAAGTTACGCAGCCTGATCTGCTGGATATAAATTTTGGCTGTCCGGTTAAAAAAGTAGCCCTCAAAGGCGCCGGTGCCGGTGTGCTCAGAGATATTGACCTGATGGTGCGGCTCACCGAAGCCGTGGTTCGATCTACCTCATTGCCGGTAACAGTAAAGACCCGCCTGGGCTGGGATGATCAATCCAAGAATATCGAGGAAGTAGCGGAGCGTTTGCAGGATGTAGGCATCAGCGCCCTCGCCATTCACGGACGTACCCGCATGCAGATGTATAAAGGGGAGGCCGACTGGACCCTTATCGGAAAGGTGAAGAACAACCCCCGGATCAAGATCCCCATTTTTGGCAATGGTGATATTGACAGTCCTGAAAAAGCGCTGGAATATAAAAACCGATATGGCGTTGACGGTGTCATGATCGGCCGGGCCGCAATCGGTTACCCCTGGATTTTTAATGAAATCAAACATTTTGTCAAAACCGGTGAACACCTCCCCCCTCCATCCATTCAGGACCGTGTTGCCGTTTGCCGAAAACACCTTCAGAAGTCTGTAGAGTGGAAAGGACCCATTGTTGGCATCAATGAAATGCGACGCCATTACACCAACTACCTCAAGGGGCTGCCAAATATCAAAGAATACCGCAGCAAACTTGTAACCTTAAAAGAAGTGGCTGAAATTGAAGAAGTACTCACCGAGGTTGAAAGAAACTACCAGGGATTTGAGTTTGAAAAATCCAAGATCGAATTGATCGATTATCATCAAAAGTGCCCGGTATAAATTACCCTTTCCCTGTTTTTCTTAAAATCTCTACATATTCCTTCCCTCTTTTCTCGGCGAAATAATCCGCCCCCAGGGCGATAATGGCCATAATCGCCAGGGTGAGTCCAATTCCTTTCCAAAAAACCCGATCGGGGTCATTTTTAAAATAGATAAAAAGAAAAATACCAGCCAGGGCCAGTCCGATCTCCACATAGCGATAGATCACAAAATTCTTCATCACTTTTTCCATCCGGGGGCCTTCCTCATTTTTTATATATCCACCAGGGTCAAGCCCCATTCGATAGGCAACATCCATCCGCTGATTGTCAGAGCGCGCAAATACGGTATAACCAACAACCCCTAATAGAAGCCCAACGATAAATAAGGGAATAGCCGCCCCTTTAAAGAATGCCGGGTTTGTTTTGATAAAAAAGAAAAAGAAAACCGATAACAAAACAGCCACGCCACCCACGATCAGAAAAAGGAGGCTTTCCTGTTTTTCCGCCATGAAATATTTGTGGATAAAACTGAAATCAGGCTGAAACATGGCATTGATTTATGCCAAAAGTTAGCCCTTTTTTATGGCATTCCCGATCTCGGGGCCCGTTGGGGAAACCGATGGTTCAAAATAATGAAGCAGGTTGCCTTCTTCATCCACGAGGTATTTGGAGAAATTCCAAACGGGACCCTGGTCGTTCCAGCCATTTAGCCCGCTATCAGACAACCATTCAAAAACCGGATTTTGATCGGGGCCCTTTTTTACCGTTGACTTCTTAACCAATGGAAAGCTAACCCCAAAATTCACCTGGCAAAAACTGGCGATCTCCTCATTGCTGCCCTTTTCCTGTTCCCCAAAATCATTGGCGGGGAAACCAATCACCACCAGCTTATCCTTATTGGTTTCATACAAAGCCTGCAGATCGGCATACTGCGGGGTGTACCCACAGTCAGAAGCCGTATTGACGAATAAAAGTTTCTTTCCTTTGAAGGTAGAAAGATCCAGTTTCTGACCATTGTTCAATTCCACCTGCAGGTCATAAATCGATGTCGTTGGTTTTTTGTTCTCTTGATTGCCCATAGTTTTTGCATTTTTCCCAATCAGGCGGGTAAATCCCAGCCATACAGGGTACACCAGTTTTAAAATTTTTTGCTTCTTCGTCATCCTTATTCCATCTTATCTTACCACCTTCCTGAACAGTGCCAACCTTCCTTTCATAGGCGGGTATTTTATATCCGGGTCAAACCAGACCGGTGTTTTCAATACCGCCCGGGGATGGGTAAATGTTTCAAAGGAATAGTGCCCATGATATTTCCCGATCCCACTTGCGCCTCGTCCACCAAATGGCAGATGATGGTTGGTAAACTGCCAGGAAGCATTGTTGATGGCTGAGGTTCCGGCCGGTACCGCCTCCTGCCATTCCCTGGCCTTTGTTTCACTCCCGGTAAAGACATAAAAACAAAGCGGATCGGGATTTTGTTGAATAATTTTTAGGGCCTTTTCTTTTTCTTTAAAGGAGAACAGGGGTAAAATGGGGCCAAATATCTCTTCTTTCATTACTTGGGCCTCTGTAGATACTTCATCCAGCAAGGTTGGGGCTATAAATAATTTTACCCGGTCATATCCTCCACCCATTAACACCTTACCCTCTCCGAGGTATTTTACCAGTCGGTCAAACTGTCGGTGGTTGATGATGCGGACATAATCAGCGTTTTCCTCGGGTTTCTCTCCAAAAAACTGCCGGGTGGCTTTTATAAACTCATCAATGAACGATTCACGCACCGATTCATGTACCAGTAGGTAGTCGGGGCTCACACACATCTGTCCGGCATTGGAAAACTTGGTTACCGCTATACGGCGGGCAGCCACACGGATATTGGCATCCGCCTCTACCACACAGGGTCCTTTTCCACCAAGTTCCAGCGTAACGGGTATGAGTTGTTCGGCAGCCATTTTATAGATGATCTTGCCCACGGCGGTACTGCCTGTGTAGAAAATATGGTCAAAACGGAAATTCTTCACCAACTCAGGCACCACCACAGCCCCTTCGCCTTCCCTAAAAAGAATGTATTCCGGCGAAAAAGTCTCCCTGATGATCTTTCCGATAAGGGTTGAGGTGGCCGGTGCAAATTCACTGGGTTTTACCACCATGGTATTCCCTGCGGCTATGGCACCAACAATTGGCAGCAGGGTAAGCATGAATGGAAAATTCCAGGGTCCGATGATCAATACAGTACCCAGTGGATCACGCACCACAAAACTGGAGGATGGAAGGTTTACCAGGTCGGTCCCCTTTCTTTCGGGTTTCATCCAGTCGGGCAGCTTCCGAATGGTATGATTGATCTCTTTTATTACGAGGCCAATTTCAGTTACCCAGGCTTCTTCCGGACTTTTATTCAGGTCAGCCCGCAGGGCCGCATAAATTTCCTGCTCATGGGCCAATACGGCCTGTTTCAGTTTTTTCAGTTGAGCCAGACGAAATGCCAGCGGCCGCGTGACTCCTGATTGAAAATATTGTCGAAGGGATTGCATAGAGTGAAGGTAGGGAATAGAGGGATATGGGGGAAAAAGGGGAGGTGGGGGGTGGGGGGAGGGATTTAGGTATTAGGTAATAGGTTTTAGGTAATAGGTGTTGGGTTGATTGTTATAAGGTAAAAGTCGTAGCTTGGGGAGTTAATTACTTACATTGTAAAAAAACCAAACCTAAAATCAGTAACCCCAAAACCTATAA
>JAYRZH010000120.1:0-8508 GCA_041916555.1 Chitinophagaceae bacterium
ACATTGGGTTTGATCTTTCCCGCGGAATTAGGGCCCCAACTGGAGAACCCGGCGATATTTCCGAGGGCATTCACCGCCCCTACGGCTACTACACTGTCGCCATCGGCCGGACAGGAAATATATTTTAACTGGGTAGTTTGTGCCCCATAATTTCCCGCGCTATTCATCACGATCATCCCCTTGCGGGCAGCCAGGTTGGCGGCCCTGGTAATCAGGGTTGTTTTTCCATTTCTGTCGGCATACAAATGATCAAAGGAGGGATCATCAAAATCCTGGTAGCCGAGGGAAGAGGAAATGAGATCGGCCCCCACACTATCGGCCCTTTCTGCCCCGCAAACCCAATAGTGTTCTTCAATCGGATATTCACTGGAAACATCTTCAGTGAGGAAGATCCAGAACTTTGACTGTGGCGAAGTACCCACCATGATACCAGGCCGGTTAGCGGCGATAGTGGACAGGCAGTTCATGCCATGCCCGCTATATCCATCCGTATTGGTGGCATTGTGTACAAAATCCCATTCACCGAGAACTTGTCCATTGAGACGGATACTATCAAAAGCGGTGTTGGTCTTATAATTTGAAAATCCCCCATCCAGTATGGCAATCACCATACCCTGTCCCTGAAACCCCCTGTCATGCAGAAATTCCCCGTTGTGAATATGAACCTGGTTAAAGGTCTGGCCATAGTTGATATCGATTCCGGTTTCCCTGGAGGAAAATGGAAATTCCGGCCCTGAAGCGGTTTCATCCCTGAATTTTTCTTTGGTGGGTGGAAGTCCGGGTCTTACCCTTGGGGCCACGGCATTCACGGTCCTTACAAAAGGGAAGCTATTGATCTTTGCCAGGGCGGCCGGATCATCGGTGCGGATGGCCACCTGGTTCATCCATTTTGACACATTCAGTATCTCCACATTGGGAATGCTACGGATGCTGTCGAGGTAGCGGGGTGTAACAGGAAGATCAGTGCTGTCGATGGCGATTCCGTATTTTGTTCGGCGGTCAATGGCCCTTTGAGAAAGGTAGGCACCGGGATTGGAAAAGGTAAAAGGGGTACCGGCTTTATCGGTAAAGGATACCACGTGCCGGTCGTACTGCGCTTGCAGGTTTCCAGCTACCAGGGACAATAGTGTTAAGGCAAGGATTCTCCTCATTCCCATGTTAAAAATATGTTCCTCAAATTTAGGGATCAATTGTGACTGATCATCCACATCTTGACGCCAAAGCCGCAATATACCCCGGTAGGCAGGGAGCCGGGGGGCTGGTATTCCCAGAGAATGTTTTCGCGGTATATGAGTCCCAGGCCTTTGGAATATTTTTCTACCCCATAGATCCGGGAAGAATAGATCGGTGAATTATCCGTGATGTCTTCCTGTTGAACGGTCCATACATCGGTATAGGTTTGTCCTTCCAGTGTTTCAGCATCCTGGCGGTCGCCATCATAAAAGTAATCTGATTCCTCCCATAGGTTATCAAAGCTGTTGAGGTGGCAGAGGGGGTCGAAGGAGTCCTCTGGAAAATAAGCATTTCCCTTCCAGGTAAAATTGGATTTCATGGGAAGCTGCATTTTGATATAGCGGAGATTGTTTTCGCTGACTTCCACTTTTTGGTCAGTAACGGTAACCAGGTAGGATCCATTGGGAACCCATGGGTTATTGCCGGCCGAATCGCGGAGATAGGTCACGATCCGGTAGGATGGCCTGCCAAGACCGTCTGTGGTGGCGCCATCCACTTCATGTTTTACCTGGTATTTGTGAACTTCAATCGTTGTGTTGAGGTTGGTAAACACGGTGGAATCAAGCCGGTAAACAATGTATTTGCCCACCGACATCGGCATATAGTCCGAAAGCGGCTCGCTGATAAAATCCTCCGTCTTCTTTTCGCAGGAGACCAGAACACCCAGAAAGAGGGTTATGATGGCAGGTAGTATGAACTTTTGGTATTTCATTGAAAAGGATCGGTTTGTTGGTGAGAACCGGATGGGTACAAATTCATGGATCCGTCCCATCCAGTCCTAACCGGATTCTAAAACGTTTCAAACCCGGCTTTATTGCATTGATTCTAAATCAGTTCTCCCCTTTGTATGATACCACCCCCAATCACATCATCGCCTTCATAAAATACCGCACTCTGACCAGGCGCCACACCTTTGGCGGGACCGGCAAAATCCACCCTTACCCCATGATTCTCAGGAAATAAATGAGACAGGGTACCAGCGTCCCGGTAACGGATCTTGGTCACGGCTTCCATACCCGGGGTAATGGCTTCATATTTTACCATGTTAATCTTGGTGACGGGCATGCTGGTCCGGTCGAGGTCTTCCTCATCCCCCAGCACCACCGTATTGGAATCGGGGTCTATGCCGGTAACAAATACCGGTTTGCCCAGGGTGATGCCCAGGCCCTTGCGCTGGCCGATGGTATAGAAGGGATACCCTTCATGTTTACCCAGGATTTTGCCATTTTTATCGACAAAGTTCCCCCCGGCGACCCGGGTCTCCAGGGCGGGGTCTTTTCTTTTCAAAAATCCCCGGTAGTCATTATCCGGTACAAAACAGATTTCGTAGCTCTCGTGTTTTTTAGCCAGTTCGGGATAGCCATAATCAAAGGCCATCTGCCTGATCTCCGTTTTTTTGTAAGGGCCAAGGGGCAGCAGGGTTCTTGAAAGCAGGTCTTGTTGAAGGCCCCACAACACATAGCTTTGGTCCTTGGTAGCATCCACCGCTTTTGACACTACATACCGTCCATTATCATGTTGCCTGATCTTGGCATAATGACCGGTGGCAATGAATTCACAATCCATGGCATCGGCGCGTTTAAGCAGGGCCCGCCATTTGATATGGGTATTGCAAAGCACACAGGGATTTGGGGTGCGGCCGGCCAGGTATTCCTCCACAAAATTCTCGATCACAAAGTCACCAAACTCTTCCCGGATATCCAGTATAAAATGGGGAAAGCCATGTTGCACCGCCGCCATGCGGGCGTCGTTAAAACTATCCAGGTTACAACAACCCGTTTCCTTCTTGCTACCCCCACTGGCAGCGTAATCCCAGGTTTTCATGGTGATGCCCACCACCTCATAACCCTGATCGTGCAGCATCAGGGCAGTAACCGTACTGTCGATACCGCCACTCATGGCTACCAGCACTTTTCCTTTCTTACTCATGGTCTTTCGTTTGCAAGCGGCAAAGATACGAAGGAAGCGAGGAATGTTGAAGGGGTGAATGGTGAATGGTGAATAGTGAGTATCTTCCAGACCCACAAATACCACATGATGAGAAAAATACTGCTTTCCCTTGTTCTGTTGATCACCTTGGGCACAGAGGCCCAGGACCTTAGCTATTACCTGCCCCAGGATGTTACCTACGACCCCCGCATTCCCAAACCGGAGGAGGTGGTTTACCACCAGGTAGGTGAATGGCATATTACCCATGACCGGTTAGTCAATTATATGAAGGCCATTGATGCGGCCTCTGACCGGGTAAACCTGGAATTGATGGGGTTAAGTTATGAAAGTCGTCCGCAGGTATTATTGATCATTACTTCGCCGGAGAACCATGCCCGGTTGGAGGAGATCAGGCAGCAGCATATCAAACTCACGGATCCTGCGTTGTCTGGTTCCGTTGATATCAGCCAGATGCCCATAGTCGTGTATATCGGTCATTCCATCCATGGTAATGAAGCCAGTGGCGCCAATGCCAGTTTGCTTAGCGCCTATTACCTGGCAGCCGCCAAAGGCGCCGCCATTGATGACCTGTTGAAGAATACGGTTATCCTGTTTGATCCCTCTTTTAATCCCGATGGGTTGCAACGATTTTCCACCTGGGCCAACCAGCACAAGAGCAAGAACCTGGTCGCCGATCCCGCTTCGCGTGAATTTAATGAGGTGTGGCCTGGAGGCCGGTTTAACCATTATTGGTTTGACCTGAACCGCGACTGGTTGCCGGCAGTTCACCGGGAAAGCCAGAACCGGCTCAAATGGTTTCATCATTGGAAACCCAATATTTTAACCGATCACCATGAACAAGGCAGTGATGCTACTTTCTTCTTTCAGCCGGGTGTACCATCGCGGGTCAACCCGATCACCCCTTTGAAGAACCAGGAACTGACTGCCAAGCTTGGAAAATTCCATGCCGCCTATCTGGATAAGATCGGTTCACTCTATTTTACCAAAGAAAGCTATGATGATTTCTATTACGGAAAGGGTTCAACCTATCCCGATGTGAATGGGGCCATTGGCATTTTGTTTGAGCAGGCATCTTCCCGCGGGCATTTGCAGGAAACCGACAATGGACTCCTCTCCTTCCCCTTTACTATACGAAACCAGTTTACGGCTACTTTGTCCACTCTGGAAGGCGCCCGGCAACTACGCACCGAATTTCTTCAATGGCAGCGGGACTTTTATACCACGGCCATGAAGGAGGCCGCCGCAAGTACGGTAAAAGGGTATGTGTATGGAAGCCCGGTGGATAAAACCAAATCGGCCATCTTCACCGAAATGTTATTGCGGCACCAGATACAGGTATATGAGGCTGGAAAAACAACCTTGGTAAATGGGGTAAATTATGACCCTTCAAACGCTTATTATGTACCCGCCGAACAACCCCAGTACCGGTTGATCCAGGCCATTTTTTCAAAAACCCTGGAGTATAAGGACAGTCTCTTTTATGATATAACAGCCTGGACGCTACCACTGGCCTTTGGGCTAACCTATTCGGAATTGAATGCCACCCAGGCCATGGGTCTTTCCGGAGGCAAGAAGCTCACACAGGCACCTGGGTTAGCCGGTTCTGTGGATGGGAAAAGTGAATATGCCTATTTGTTTGCCTGGGATGAGTTTTATGCCCCCAGGGCTTTGTATGAGCTACAGGAAGCCGGGGTATTGACCAAGGTAGCCACCACCCCATTTGAAACTTCTGTTGCCGGGAAACCCCGCAAATTTCAGCCAGGTACTATCCTCGTGCCGGTAAGGTTGCAGCGGATGGACAGTGATAAACTCTTTGATATCCTGAAGCGGGTAGCCCTGTCCAATGGGATCGAGGTTATGGGGGTCAGCACGGGGGCATCCCTTTCGGGGAGTGACCTGGGAAGTCGGAATTTTGCGGTGACGGAGAAGCCCCGAATAGCTATGATTGTGGGAACAGGCGCTAATCCAACCGATGCGGGTGAGGTTTGGCATTTGTTGGACCAGCGGTTCAATATACCGGCTACGCATTTGGAACAGGGGATGTTTAACCAGGCCGATCTGACCAGGTATAATACCCTGGTCATGGTGGGGGGACGCTACAGTACCATTAACAAGGATAAACTCAGGCAATGGGTAGAAGAAGGGGGAACGCTAATCCTGACGGAAGAAGCCATTACCTGGGCACAGCAGGTGGGATTAAGTACCGTAGGTTTTAAACGGGCCAGACCTGCTACGGATAGCGCGACAGTGACCCCATATGCCGATCTGGCCCAGATCCGCGGGGCGCAGTCGATGAGTGGGGCGATTTTTTCCGCGGATTTTGATCCAACGCATCCTTTGGCCTATGGGTATGGAGGAAAATCGGTGAGCCTTTTCAAAGCCAATAGTGTATTTCTGGAGATACCAAAGAACCGAAACGCGGCTCCTTTTCAGTATGGGAAAGCCCCTTTACAGAGTGGCTGGTTAAGCCAGCAGAATTACGCGGCCTTGAAAAATTCGGCGGCGGTGGTGGTGAATGCTGTTGGGGGTGGTCGGGTGATCAATATTGCGGACAACCCCAATTTCAGGGCGTTTTGGCTGGGGGGCACGAAGTTGATGATGAATGCGATCTTTTTTGGGAGGATGGTGGACGCGACTTCGGCGAGGACTGAGGAATAGTTTTTTCAGTAATGGGAGGGATTTACCGCAGAGAACAAGAGTAAATCTTGAAAACACCCCTCTGTTATGGGGGTAAATTGGATTGTTTAAGAAATCAGAAACCCCTTATTTTGCCCTGTTAACCATTTTTACGCACGATTTAAATTTGAGCACTATGATTAAGATGCAAGTGATTGGCCACCTCGGTAAGGACTGTACCGTAAACACAGTGAATGGCAAAAATGTGATCAACTTCACCGTAGCGCATACGGAGAAGTATCGCGATAGCCAGGGAAACAACCAGGAGAAGACAACCTGGGTTGACTGTGCTTATTGGACAGACCGTACTGCTCTCTCCCCTTATCTGTTGAAAGGGAAGCAGGTCTTTGTGGAAGGAACTCCTGAAGTAAGGACTTTTACCCGTCAGGATGGTACGGGTGGTGCTTCTTTGAGCCTTAGGGTTCGCGAGGTACAGTTATTGGGAGGCCGTGGCGATGCCGGTGGTACTTCTACCCCCTCCTCCTTCTCCGACAATGTCCGTTCAGAAGCGCCTGCCGGTGAGCCGGTGGATGATCTGCCCTTCTGATTGGTGGCCAGTTAAAAAAATGAGACCCTTCCCTCCTAAATGGGGAGGGTTTTTTCTTGGAAGTAATGTTAGTTTTCGCTTAATTTTATAGAAACCTTATCGAAATCCCTCCTCTTTCTCTAATTTCCCTAAAGCACTGGATATCAGGTAAGGTACAAACTTGGTCTGTGACTGAGGTGCACGAAGTGCGTGAAAAGGTGAAGGGAGATAATTAACCGCAGAGACGCAGAGAGAAGAAACTACTACACAGGTTTACACGCCGTATTAATCAGGTTTTATTCAGCAAATGAATGTTCTATTTTCATCGCAACGAAAGTGATGAAATATGGTTCAGATAAAGGTATTCCCATTAAAGCATTTGGGAGAGGAATGGATAGGATTATCATTTGAGAAAAACCACTTCGTACATCAGGTGATCCGGAAAGCGGGAAAGATCAGGTGGTCGCGGCAAAATCGCTGTTGGTATATGCCGATGGAAGGATCAAGGTTTCGGCAATTTCAGGAACAGTTGAAGGGGATAGCGGAGTTTGAGACAAAGGAGTTAAGTGAGTATTTAAAAGCCCGCAAAGAAATGAAGCCTGGCAAAAAGGAGACCTCTCCCCTTTCTCCCTATTCAGAAAGCCCAATCCATCTGGTAAATACGATTGTTTTGGAGCAGGTACGGGAGCGCTTGGTTTTGAAGGCATATAGTTCTTCAACGATGCGGACCTACCTCAATGAGTTGAGTCAGTTTCTGCAGGCGATCAAATCGCATCCGGCGGAGAGAATGACGGAGTCAGAGATCAGGCGATATTTGCGGTATTGTTTAGAAAAGTTGGGGTTATCAGAAAATACCCTGCATAGTCGGATCAATGCGTTAAAGTTTTATTATGAGCAGGTATTGGGTCGGGAGAAATTTTTTGTAGATATTCCGAGACCTAAAAAGCCTGTTCAATTACCCCGGTTGTTGAATGAGAAGGAGTTGGCCCGATTATTCAACGCGTTGAAGAATAAGAAGCATAAGGCCATGTTGTTTACGGCATATAGTGCGGGGTTAAGGGTAAGTGAGGTGGTGGCGCTGCGAATTAGCGATATCGACAGTTCGCGCATGCAGATCTTTGTAGCCAGGGCGAAGGGGAAAAAGGACCGGTATGTGAATTTGAGTCCGGTTTTATTAGATATTCTAAGAAAGTATATACAGGAATATCGACCAGCGCCTAAGGTATTTTTATTTGAGTCGGAGCATTCCGGAAGCGCCTATCCTATCCGAACAGTACAAGCCATTTTTGGGAAGGCGAAGGTGTTGGCGGGGATCCGAAAGGATATCGGGATACATAGTTTACGGCACAGTTTTGCGACTCATTTATTGGATAAGGGTACAGACATAAAGTACATAAAAGAATTATTAGGACATTTTAATATACGAACTACGGAGCGGTATCTTCATGTAAGTAAAAACAAACTAGTAAATATCGTCAGTCCTTTTGACGATCTTTGGCGTGAGGAGCGAATAGAATGGTGACAAATTGTACCAATAGGAAATACAGCAACCCTACTAGCAACTGGTTGAAAATTAATTATTTCATTTTTTAAGCCAACAGCTAATTACATAAATCAAAGCGTTGGGCGTAATTGGTCTCTAACAGCATAAGTGGAGAAAATATGAAGCTTTCGATATTACTTTTCTTTTTTCTGTTAGCGTTCCAAAGCTTTGGACAGAAGGATTTAAAGCTTTCAGAGGCAATAGAAGAAGTATCACAGCCATGGAAGGAAGATTCAACAGCCTGCCTACACAAAAGAATACCCCTGGCTAAAATCCTTGCAAAGGCTACACTTGAGCCTTTGACTCAAGAAAATATTATTCAAAAACTTGGTAAGCCTAACCGTTTTCAAAGGTTTTATAACGGTATGGATAACAAGTATTATATCGAACTTATTTATTACGTTTTTAAGGATGATTGTCCTAAAATTAAAGTTGAAGGTTGGTCAATAGGATTCTTATTTAAGGAAAATGAGTCGGGGTTGCTTGAGATTGCATTCCATGATTATTGTGGGTAGCAATAGCAGTTTTAAAGTATTAGAGCTTTTGATATTTACCCTCCTAAATTCAAGAACTACGCCCA
>JAYRZH010000121.1:0-8320 GCA_041916555.1 Chitinophagaceae bacterium
GATATAGGATGACCAGACCACCCATTTTGTATTTGTTCTGGCCATGGTATTTCTGGCCTCCTATCTGGCTGAACTGGCCGGGGTGGAAGCCATCATTGGAGCATTCCTGGCCGGTCTTGCCCTGAACCAGTTGATCCCGCATACATCCCCATTAATGAACCGGATTGAGTTTGCCGGGAATGCGATATTTATTCCTTTTTTCCTGATTACCGTGGGCATGATCGTTGACTTGCGCGTACTGCTGAAAGGACCCGATGCCCTGATCATCGCTGGTGCGCTGACCTCCATGGCCATCCTGAGCAAATGGATCGCCGCCTTTTTGACCCAGAAGTTGTTTGGCTATTCCTCCACCCAACGCAATGTGATCTTTGGACTGAGTACCTCGCATGCCGCCGCCACAATCGCGGTTATACTGATTGGATACAACGTTGGCCTGGTTAATGAAAATGTGCTTAACGGCACTATCGTCCTGATCCTGGTTACCTGTATGGTAGGTTCCTTTGTAACAGCCAATGCGGGAAAAAGACTGGCCATCCATGAATCCGATCGTATTCCGGAAGTGATCAATGAACAGGAAAGGTTCCTGATCCCTGTATTGGAATCTGATAGGGTGGAAGAACTGCTTGACTTTACCGTCATGATCAAGGGTGAAGCCCATAACCAGCCCGTTGAATTGCTTTCCGTTGTTCAGGATGATGAGGAAGTGCGGGGGAAAGTATTGCTGAATCAAAAGAAACTAGAAGGCGCTATAAAACACGGGGCCGAAACCGGCACCTCCATCGAACTTATTACCCGTGTTGACCTTAATGCCAGTAATGGGGTGGCAAGAGCAGTAAAGGAAAGACTCATTTCGGACCTGGTTCTTCAATGGGATGATAAAAACGGAACCACTACCGGCTTCCTGGTCAATTCGCTCTTTGGTACCACTACCCAGAATATTTTAGATACGGTTTGGGAAACCGTTTATCTCTGCCGTTTCAAATACCCTGTAAATACCAGCCGTAAAATAATGGTGGTTGTGGCCAGGAATGCCGAATATGAAATAGGGTTCAGGCATTGGGTAAAACGCGTGGTCACCCTAAGCCGGCAGGCCGGCGCGCCCATTCTGGTTTGTGGCACTCCTGGGGCTTATAATGCCTTTCAGGCCGAAGTAAAGAAACTCAGGCAAACCGTGGAGCTCCATTTTAAAGCTTTTGAAGATGTGGAGGATTTCCTGGTTCTCTCCAAAGAGATTTCTTCCGATGACCTAATCATCGTGGTGAGCGCCAGAAAAGGCACCCTGTCCTATACCAGTTATATGGATTCCCTGCCTGGCAAACTCTACAAACATTTTGAACGGAATAATTTTATCCTTCTTTATCCTGAACAAACACAGGCAGAATTTTTGGAGAGTGGAGTACAGTCTGGTGACCTTTCCCTGTCCCCGATACAGGAACAGATCGACAATTTCTCCAAACTGAAGCGTAATCTGAGAAGGCTATTTTCCGGTAAGGATTCCTAAGCCATCAGGCCTTATCTGCTTCATTGTTGCGGGTCAAGCGCCTGGCCCATCTCCAATGGGTGATAAAGAGTATCATGCTAATGATAACCAATACCAGCCCAATCGTCAGGTTCTTATTGTTATTATGTTTGTTGTATAGCAATTTATCCTCCTTTGCAGCTTCATACATTTTTTTCAAATCGGTTTCCGAGGGAATGAATTTGGACCGAAACAGGCTGTCTGTGGTTTGCAGCTTGGCCGCCATATCCATTTTGTAATTTTCATAGGATGCCAGGCTGGGCGATCCTGCCGGGCTCCAGCCACTACGCAATAGGTCTTGTCTGTCAAGCAAGGCCGTTATAATGGTGATGGAAGAAAAGATCAGCACTATTATGGCAACCAGGCAAACGGCATAACCATAAATAAGCGCGGTGATTCGGTTTGAACGTTCCATGAATAATGTTTTAGGAGGGGAAATTAGGGTCAACACCCCCGAAAATTTCATGACCCTGGTCAACCCAGGGAATCCAACGGCTTTTTTTGGCAGGGGGATGACTAAATTGGATATTTGACCAATGGATAGGAGTTCCTTATCCGAAATTCAGGACTTACCATATATCTACGATTATGAAGCACTTCAAGAAATACAACAAGCAGGATGTATTATCACTCACCCGGATCAGGCGTTTTGAAACCAAGGTAGGGGAGCGGCTGCAATTGCTTTCTAATCCCGATGATTTTACGGCTTCTTTAGCGGCGAGTGAGGCGGATTATGTACTGTTTGGAATACCCGAGGACCTGGGTGTTCGTGGCAACCAGGGAATCGGTGGGGCGGATTCTGTCTGGGTTTCATTTCTTCAGTCCTTCCTGAATGTGCAAAGCAATGATTTTTTTGATGGCAAACAGGTTCTTCTCGCCGGTCATTTTGATTTTGGCGATATCCAGTACCTGATCGATACCACAGCTAAAAGTGAAACAGAGAAACTGGAAGCCTACCGGCATGCGGTCATCACCATTGACGATGAGGTGGAGATGTTGGTTAAACTGATCACCGAACAGGGAAAGATCCCAATTGCTATCGGAGGTGGTCACAACAATGCCTATCCTATGATCAAAGGAGCAGCCAAAGGCTGGTACAAGAGAGGGACACTCTCCCTGGCCCAGGTGAACTGTATAAACCTGGATGCCCACTCCGATTACCGTCCCGAAGAAGGGCGACACAGTGGCAATGCTTTTCGTTATGCAGAAACGGATGGTTACCTGCAGAAATATTGCGTGGTGGGTTTACATGAGAATTATATCCCGCAAAATGTTTGGATGGATATTGTCAACAACCCGTTTATTGACATCATTACCTATGAAGACATCTTCATTCACGAGAAAAGGTCTTTTCTCCAGGCTGTTGCCCATGCCACCGGCTTTACAGAAGATACCATGACCGGAATTGAACTTGATCTTGACAGCATTCAGGGAACCCTGAGCAGCGCTTGCAGCCCGGTGGGCATCCATCCCAATCATGCCCGGCAATACCTCAGTTTTGCAGCGGTGGATACAAGACCGGCCTATCTGCATATTTGTGAGGGGGCGACACGGTTAGGGGATGGCAGAACGGATACGGGAACCGGTAAACTGATCTCCTACCTGGTGGTGGACTTTATCAAAGCCCATCAACAGCATACTACTGTTCCAATTTCATGATCAACTCAAAGAGTTGCTCGTATTGCTTGTTGAGCTGGGACTCCTCAGATTCAGCTTTTTTATAGGCCGCTTCTGTTTCCAGGAATTTCGTTTTATCAGAGTATATCGCCGGGTCTGCCAACTTAGCGGCAAGGTCCGCCCTTTGCTTCTGCACAATGGCCAGTTTCTCCTCAACCTGGGCAAATGCCTTTTGTTGTTTCTGCAGTTCCTTTTTATGTTCCTTGTTGATCGGGGCCTGGGCAACAGGTTTTGGCTTTGGCTCCGGGGCCTGTTGTTTAGGAGGTTCCGCTTTCTCCGGCTTTTCAGCCTTTGATTGACCACTATTCTTCTTGGCCATTCTTTCCTTCCAGGCTACATATTCTTCATACCCTCCTTTAAATTCCTTGATCTGCCGGTCTTCGATCTCCCAGATTTTATTGGCTGTTTTGGAAACAAAATAGCGATCGTGACTCACCAGGATGATGCTGCCTTCATATTTATTCAGGGATTCGATCAACAGGTCACAGCTATGCATATCGAGGTGGTTGGTCGGTTCATCCAGCATAAGAAAGTTGGCCTTGCTGACAATGACCTTGGCCAGGGCCACCCGTGCTTTTTCCCCTCCACTCAAAATGCGGATCTTCTTCTCCACATCATCTCCACTAAACAGGAAGCAACCAAGCAGGCCACGTAGTTCCAGCTCGGTCATCTGGCTCCCGCAACCTTTCATTTCATCTATGATCGTATTGTTCAGGTCAAGGGCTTCCAACTGGTGCTGGGCATAAAAACTCTCCTCCACATTATGGCCCCATTTTCTTTCCCCTTTGGAAAACTGCTCATTTCCGGCAATGATGCGTAGAAGGGTTGATTTCCCCTTTCCATTGGCCCCGATCAGCGCGATCTTATCGCCTCGTTCAATCTCCACCGAAGCGTTCTCAATGATCACATTGTCGCCAAAGGCTTTGGTCACATCATGCAATTCAGCAAGCACTTTTCCGGGGGTCTTATCTACACGGAAATTGATCCGGATATTGGGGCGCTCCAGTTCGGCATCTTCGATCCGTTCCAGGCGATCCAGTTTTTTTATGATGCTCTGGGCCATGGCCGCCTTACTGGCTTTGGCCCGGAATCGTTCCACTAGCCGCTCCTGTTGCCGGATATAGTCCTGCTGGTTCTCATAGGCCTTTTGCTGCAATTCAATGCGGACGGCCTTTTCCTTTTCATAGAAATCGTAATTGCCGGCATAGATATGCAGTTCCTGCTGGTACACTTCCACGATTTTGGTGACCATACGGTTCAGGAAATACTTATCGTGGCTTACGATTACTACCGATCCCTGGTAATGTTGCAGGTACTTTTCCAGCCATTCAATGGAGGGAAGGTCAAGGTGGTTGGTCGGTTCATCCAGTAACAGGAGATCAGGTTGCTGAAGGATCATTTTGGCCAGCAACACACGCATACGCCATCCTCCGCTGAATTCTTTATAGGGCCGACCAAGATCGGCATTGGCAAAGCCTAAACCCTGTAGTACCTCTTCTGTGCGGTGATGGATGGAATAACCTCCCAGGGTCTCCAACTCATGCAATTTGTCGCTATACTCATGCAGGGTCTTTTCATCACCGGTTTTTTCCAGTTCCAGGCCCAGTGCCTCGATTTCTTTTTCCAGGGCCAGCACTTTTTCAAAAGCGCCCAGGGCCACCTGTAATATGGAATCTTCCGTGTCAAAACTGAGCAGGTCCTGGTGCAGGTAGCCCATGGTGGTACTTCGACTGCGCTCCACCGAACCGGCGGAAGGGGAGTATTGTCCAACCAGCAATTTAAGGATTGTCGATTTCCCGGTACCGTTAAACCCGATCAAACCGATCCGTTCACCCGGCTGGATATGCCAGGTGGCATTTTCAATGATGGTGCGGGCGCCAAATTCAAATGTTACATTGGTAAATCCTGCGAGCATGGGCGCGAAATTACCAAAACTTAAGCGGAGTGTTTTATCTTTGTGGTTTAAATTCAGCGCATGAAAAAATTCCTTCTCGCCCTGCTTATACTGGTGATTGCCGGTTTTGTGGCCTGGAAATTTGTATTCAGTGGCAAAAAGAATTCAGCCGATTCAGGAAACCACCCCGAAGCGCTTGCGGTAGGGGAACATTCCGGGGCCTTTAACGCCTCTGTGCAGCAATTCTTAAATGATTACTACGGGCTTACCGAGGCCTTTGTACAGTGGGATACGGCTGCCATCAGCCAGGCAGGGCTCCGTCTGCAGGCTTCAGCCGACAGCATCCGGCTCAACGAGATGGAAAAGGATTCAGCCATATATCCTACCGCCCTGAGTCAATGGGATGGGATTAAATCAGAAATAGCCGGTATGCTGACTGATTCCTCCCTGCTTGATAAAAAGGCTTCCCTGAATATGCTCTCCCAACAGGTTTTCGATCTGCTCCGGATCGTGAAATACAATGGGGCAAAAGTCTATTTCCAGGAATGCCCCATGGCCCTGAATAATTATGAAATGGCGGGCAACTGGCTAAGTCCTGTTGACTCCGTCAGAAATCCCTACCTGGGACTAAAAGACCCCAAATATGGGAAGGATATGATTAACTGCGGTTCCACAAAAGTAACCCTGGATTATACAACCGGTAATTCAACCAAAAAAGAATAAGGTTGTTATTCGTTCCATGAATCGGATCATCCTCCTGATAGTCACCCTGTTCCTCGGGCTTTTTATACAGGCCCAGCAGAAATTTACCCTCAGCGGGTATATCAAGGATAGTCTGACTGGAGAGTCCATTATTGGCGCCACCATCTCCATCAACGGCCAAAGCAAAGGGGTTTCCAGTAACCAATATGGGTTTTATTCACTTACCCTCGAAGAAGGAAGTTATATTCTCACAGTATCCCATGTTTCCTACGGTACACTCATGATCGATCAATTGCTGGAAAGGGGCCTGGAAAGAAACTTCCTGCTTCTCCCAAAAACAGTTATCGGAAACGAAGTGGTTCTCTATAGCAAAAGAAGGGATGGCAATGTACGGAATGCCCAAATGGGCAGGGTCGATCTATCCATCGAAAGGATCAAGAATATTCCTGCCTTTATGGGCGAAGTGGATATCCTCAAAGCCATTCAATTACTCCCTGGGGTAAGAAACGCGGGTGAAGGTAATGCCGGCTTTTATGTGCGTGGAGGCGGACCTGATCAAAACCTGATCATGCTCGATGATGCCGTAGTATATAATACCGGGCACCTTTTTGGGTTCTTCTCCATTTTCAATTCAGATGCCATCAAAAACACCTCCCTGATCAAAGGGGGTATGCCTGCCCAATACGGGGGTCGTCTATCTTCGGTTTTGGATATAACAATGAAGGATGGGAATATGAATAAATTTGAAGTGGATGGTGGCGTTGGTTTGATCGCCTCCAGGTTTTCCCTGCAAGGCCCTATCAAGAAGAACAAGGCATCCTTTATCCTGTCCGCCCGGCGCACCTATATTGATGTTCTCACCAAACCCTTTATAAAAAAATCAAGCGCGTTCTATGGCTCCGGTTATTATTTCTATGACCTGAATGCCAAAGTAAACTACCGCTTTTCCGAAAAGGACCGGCTCTTTCTGAGTGGCTACTTTGGCAGGGATGTGTTTAATTTCAACAATGCCAAACGGTCTTTTAATTCCAATATTCCCTGGGGCAACAGTACCGCAACCCTGCGATGGAACCATGTGTTCAATAACCGCCTGTTTGCGAATACCACTGCCGTTTATAACGATTACAAATTCAAGTTTAGCGCAGCCCAGAATGATTTTGAGATCAGCCTGCGGTCAGGTATCCGAGATGCCAATCTGAAGACGGATTTTGACTATTACCCCGCCCCACAACATAAGCTCAAGTTTGGTGGTATGTACACCTATCACCGGTTTACCCCTAATGTGGTATCTGGTCGCTCGGACAGTATCCTCTTTACCCCCAATAATGAAGGAAATAAATTTGCCAATGAACTCGCCTTTTATATTCAGGATGATTGGGAGATTGGAGAACGGATAAAATTAAACTATGGCATTCGCTACAGCCGGTTCATCCAAATTGGCCCTTATTCAAAATTTGTGCGAGATGAAAATGGCAATAAACTGGACAGCACGGTTTATGGCGCTTTTGAACCCGTCCGATCATACGGGGGGTTGGAACCCAGGTTTACCCTGCGTTATGAATTAACGGAAACCTCTTCATTAAAAGCCGCCATCACCCGGAATTACCAATACATTCACCTTGTCTCCAATTCAGGCAATACCCTGCCCACCGACCTCTGGGTGCCCAGCACCTACCTGGTACAACCGCAGGTAAGTTGGCAATACGCCGCCGGGTATTTCAGGAATTTTGAAGATAATACCTATGAAACCTCGGTGGAGGTTTATTACAAGGATATGCGCAACCAGGTGGAGTACAAGGAAGGCTATACCCCGGGACTAACCGACCCCGAGGATGAATTTGTGTTTGGGAAGGGATGGAGTTACGGGGCAGAGTTTTATGTAAATAAATCAAGGGGACGATTTACCGGATGGATCGGTTATACTTTGTCGTGGACCTGGCGTCAATTTAAAGACCTGAATGATGGCGAAAAATACCCCACCCGCTTTGATCGCCGACATGACCTGAGTGTGGTTGGTAACTATGAAATAAACAAAAAATGGAAGATAGGCGGGGTATTTGTCTATGGTACAGGAAATGCCACCACCTTCCCTGAGAGCTTTTTTATCATCGATGGCGTACTTACCCAGGATTACAGTAAACTCAACCAGTACAGATTGGGGGCCTATCACCGGATGGACCTCGCCGCCACTTATACACCCATACCCAAAAAGGAACGCAGGTGGAAATCGCATTGGGTTTTCAGTATCTATAACGTGTACAGCAGGTACAATCCTTATTTTATTTATTTTGATCAAACCGGTAGCGCCTACGATGGTACACTAAAGGTGGAAGCCCGTCAGGTTTCATTATTCCCCATTCTGCCGACAGTAACGTGGAACTTCAAATTCTAGTTCTATCTTTACTCCATGAAAACCACCTTGCAAGACCTTCTCCAAAACGAAAAATTTGACCGGATAAAATTCGCCTTTGCCGATATTGATGGCGTCCTCCGCGGGAAAATGATCAGCCGCCTGAAATTCATGTATG
>JAYRZH010000122.1:0-4748 GCA_041916555.1 Chitinophagaceae bacterium
CCCAATGCCCTTTCGGTGCTGGCGCTGGAACCAAAGCTATAGGTGTTGCCGGCGTTGGAGGAACCGGTTCCAACCCCATAAGTGGTATTGGCCCCGCTACCTGTTTCCAGGAACAACCAGCCATTGGGAATGGCGGAACCTGTGCTGGCCACAGCCTCCAGTGTATTAAAATCCTGGGTATAAGGAACCAGGGTCAGGAAAATAGGTGTTGGGGGAGGCACTTCATCGTCAGCAATGGAAAGACTTGCCGTGGAGGTACCAAGGATATAGGGAGAAGAAACGGTTTGCAAACTGATTTGTACGGTTTCAGAAGGATCATAGGAACCATCATCCACCACATTGATGGAAATAATTCCATTGGATGCGCCTTCCGTGATGGTAATGGTTCCGGCCAGGGGATCGTTATAATCCACACCAGCCGTGGCTGTACCACTCAGGGTATAGGTAACCGTTATACCTCCGGCTGGAGCCGCAGCGCTCAGGGTAATGGCAAAAGACCCGTTGGTGGCAGGTTCGGCGGCATTGGCCGCAAAGGCCACAGACGCGGTTTCTGTGGGGGTGCCGCCACCCGAAGATGAATTTAGCGGGGTAGGGAGCCCGGCTGTAAAATCGGTGTTGTTGTTTTGGGTATCATTCCCGATCGGGTTTCGCTGCACTGAATTGGCATTTGATGGGGCGGGTGTAGGGCCACCTCCTTCAAAACAATTGGCCGTAGTGCCAAAGCCGGCAAGGTCCACATAAGAACCAACCGTGGGGCAACCACTCAGCAAGGTGGTGTTATTGACAAGGGCCACTTTTCCGGCCGTTCCACTCATAGCGATGGTACCAATCACATCGGGTGTAGGAAGATCAACAGTTCCTCCTGCTCCGGCAGCTTGCTGAATAAGAAAATATCCATGGGCAGGAATGGTCCCGGTCAGATCTGTTTTCTGCCAGGTAGTGCCTGTGGCAGAAGCATACTGTACAGACCATCCGGCTAAGGAAACCGGCGTGGAGCCATTGTTATAAAGTTCAATAAAATCGTTCTTGTACGTGGCACCGCTATTGCCACCGCCGCCATACACTTCATTGATGACAACCTGGGCATTTGCAGTGGAAAGGGATAAAATAAATAGGACGAAGAATAAGAAGTAATTCTTTCTCATGAGCGTGGTTTTGTGGTCGCCCAAAAGTAACCTGATTCAATGCCTGGGTTGGCCTGAAAGGATGAATTATTTATTAACAAATAACTCCCGGCATCGGAAAACTACGATAGGTGGCTGATTTATTTTTCAGGAAGAAGGTCGTATATCAATCATTCTAAGTTGAAGACTTCTCTGGCCATTCCATTCATTTTCATCAATCTTGAAAACAATGTCCACCGGTCTGCTTCCTTTCAGCCATTCATATTTTGCGGCCATACCAAATCCGATACCCGTTAGGGTGATGCCATCATGACTCAATACAAAGCGGAGGTGATCCTCTTTAACGATCTTGGAATAACCGGTGTCCCGTACATTCTTAACCAGAAATTGCGGAGCCAGGTTCTCAGGGCCAAAGGGCTCCATTTGTTGCAGGATATTGAAAAATGGCCAGGTGATATCTTTAAATCCAATCTCGGCATCGATCAGTAATTCCGGCACCAGTAAAGATGGATCGATGGTAGCTGAAACTACTTCCTCAAATTTTTCCCGGAACAGGTCCACCTGTGATTCCTCCAGTGTCATCCCTGCGGCGGCAAAATGTCCTCCATATCCCAATAAATGTTCCCGGCAGGCGTGGATCGCTTCATACAGGTTAAAACCCGGTACACTACGAGCGCTACCTGCCACATAATCCCCCGAGCGGGTGAGTACGATCGTAGGACGGTAAAAATGTTCAATGATCCTGGAGGCAACGATACCCACCACGCCCTTGTGCCAATGTGGTTGATATACGACGGTGGAACATCTGTCGGCCCAATGCGCCTGGCTGCGGATCAAATCCAGTGCTTCCTGGGTAATGGATTGGTCGGCCTCTTTTCTGTCTGAATTATCACTGTGAAGTTTTTCCGCGAATCCCAGGGCCTCGTCATAGGTTTCGGCGATAAACATTTCAACCGCCTTGGTGGCATCATCCATTCTTCCAGCGGCATTGACCCGTGGGGCGATCATGAAAACCAGGTTATGAATGTGCAGTGGTGGTTTTAGTCCGCTCAGAGTTGATAAGGCCTTGATCCCGTTATTGGGATTTTCGTTGGCTTTCTTCAATCCATGGTAAGCCAGTATCCGGTTTTCCCCAGTGATGGGAACAATATCCGCGGCAATGGCGGTAGCTACCAGATCAAGGTCTTCCCATAACCAATCCGTGGGCAACGCTAATCGTTCCACCAATGCCGACATCAGTTTGAAACCGACACCACAACCACAAAGTTCTTTGTATGGATAAGCGCAATCTTTTTGTTTGGCATTCAGGATGGCAATGGCCGGGGGGAGTTCTTCATCCGGCAGGTGGTGGTCGCAAACAATAAAATCTATTCCTAACGAGGCCGCATAACCGATCAGGTCCACTGATTTGATGCCACAGTCAACGGAAATGATGAGGTCAAACCCATTTGCTTTGGCAAAATCGATCCCTGCCTTGCTAACGCCATAACCTTCGCGGTAACGATGGGGAATATAAAAAGATAGGGAAGGGTGGAATTTTTTAAAGAAACGGTAAAGGACACTCACCGCAGTGGTTCCGTCCACATCATAGTCGCCAAACAGAAGGATTTTCTCTCCATCGTCCAGGGCGGTTTTTATCCTGTCAACGGCCTTTTCCATGTCTTTCATCAACCAGGGAGAGGGGAGTGCATTCAGGTCGGGGCGGAAAAAGGTCTTGGCTTCTTCGTAGGTTTCAATATGCCGTTGCACCAGCAGTTCGCAAAGGGCAGGATGAATGCCCAGCGATTTCTGTAATGCACTGACCCTGGCGGGGTCACTTTGTTTCCTTGTCCACCTCTTTTCCATGCCGGTTTGTTTGAGACCTAATAGCTGCGGTCGGTTACATAATGCACCAGATCGGCCAGTCCAGTCCGGACCGGAGATTCGGGGAAGGAGTGAAGGATATTGAGCGCGTCGGCGCGGTACTGTTCCATTTTTTTCTCCGCGTAAGCGATCCCGCCGGTTTTAGCCACCAGTTCGGTAACGCGTTGAACAGCCACACTGTCTTTGTTCTTGTGCTTGATGGTATGAATGATTTCCTGACGGGTAGCCTTATCACAGTTATTCAGGGTGTAGATGACGGGTAGGGTCAGCTTTTTTTCCTTGATATCGTTTCCGGTAGGTTTACCAATTCGGGCACTGGCAGAGTAATCAAAGAGGTCGTCTTTGATCTGAAAGGCCATGCCCACATTTTCCCCAAACTGACGCATTTTTTCCGCAATGTCCTTGTCCTGGCTGGTTGACCAGGCCCCTGCCGCGCAGGCCGAGGCCAAAAGCGAGGCAGTTTTGTTCCGGATGATCTCGAAATAAATATCTTCCCGCAGGTTGAGTGTACGGGCTTTTTCGAGCTGAAGCAGTTCCCCTTCGCTCATTTTTCGCACGGCATCCGACAAAATATGCAGGATCTCATGGTCATTATGGTCCAGGGAAAGCAATAATCCTTTGGCCAGCAGGTAGTCGCCAACCAGTACGGAGGCTTTATTTTTCCACAATGCATAAACGGAGAAGAACCCACGCCTTTCCAGGGAATCGTCCACCACATCATCATGCACCAGCGTGGCGGTATGCAGGATTTCCACCAGCGAAGCGGCCCGATAGGTGGCGTCAGTAACCTCGCCATGGACCTTGGCGGAAAAGAATACGAACATGGGCCTCAACTGTTTACCCTTTCTCCGGACAATATACCGCATGATCCGGTCCAGCATGGGGGCATTGCTTTTAACGGCCTCTTTGAAGCTGGTTTCAAAGACCTTCAACTCTGGTTCGATCAGTTCAACAGGTAAACGCATGGCTAAAACCAAGCAAGATACGCATCATGTGAAAAAAAACACCGGTGAATGCAGCAAATCTGGCCGTTTTTTTGGCTTAATAATCGGTGAAACAATTCGTTGCACTTAATAAATAAATAATTTAAAAATTTGACATTTAACCGTCAAGTTATATTTTTGCGCTTAATTAGGACATTGTAATTCAAAATTTTAACCCATTCTTATGGCAAGCAAAAAGTACTCTTTCCTGGTAGGTTTATGCTTACTGGTTATTGGTAGTAATGCTCAGGTAGGCATTAACGCCATCAAAGATTCTTCGGTGATACCCACCAAAAGAATGCCCCAACATACCGAGTTCCTGAATGGAACGTATAATTTCCCGGCCAAGCCCCGCAATCAGTGGGAGGTTGGTATCAAGGGTGGTATGTTCGCTATCAGCGGTGACGTTCCCGCAGTTGTTCCCACCCTCGGATTGGGTGCTCACGTGAGAAAGGCGTTTGGCTATGTTTTCTCCATGCGTTTAGAGTATATGTACGGAACCGGTAAAGGATTGAGCTGGTTGCAGGCCAACAACTACGGCCGAAATACCGCCTGGCGTAACAACTATGTTGCCCCACTGGAAGGGTTGAACCCCGTTACCAACCAACCGGCTTTCTTCAACTCCACCAATGGCGCCCTGCTGGCACCTGGTGATGTGTTGGATCCCGTGTTCTACAACTACAAAACAAAAGTTCATGACCTCTCCCTCCAGGGTGTGGTTACTTTGAACAATATCCGCTTCCATAAATCCAAAACAGGGATCAACCTGTATGGCTTT
>JAYRZH010000122.1:4758-8040 GCA_041916555.1 Chitinophagaceae bacterium
ATCGGCGCTACCATTTACGAGGCCCGTGTAAATGCCCTGAATGGTAACACTCCCTACGATTTCAACCCCGTGGTAGCTAACGCCAACGTGTACAAGAACAGAAAAGATACCCGCAAACAACTGCGCGATATCCTTGATGATTCTTATGAAACACTGGCCGAAAACCAGGGTGACAGACGTCCTAAGCTTTTTGGAAAAACACTGAAGCCCACCGGTACCATCGGTGTAGGGGTGGCCTTCAAACTCAGCAACCGCGTTAACCTCGCTATCGAAGATCGTCACACTTTCACCAAAGATGACCTGCTTGATGGTCAGCGTTGGCAGGATCAGGACCTGGGTAACCCCAGCCTGACCCGTGATTTCGATTCTTACAACTTCGCCAGCGTTGGTCTGAATATCAACCTGGGTGCCAAATCCGTTGAGCCTCTCTGGTGGGTAAACCCGCTGGATTACGCTTACCAGGAAATCCGCAAACCCCAGATGATGATCCTTCCCAAACCTGTACTGCCTGACGAAGATGGCGACGGTGTTACTGATCAGTTCGACCAGGAACAAACCCCCGCTGGTTGCCCGGTTGACTCTCACGGTGTAAGCCGCGATACAGATGGCGACGGTATCCCCGATTGTAAGGATAAAGAACTGGTTACCCCAACCCTGTGGCAGCCTGTGGATGCTGATGGCGTAGGTACACCAAAATGCCCCGATTCTACCTGCTTCGAAGGCTGGATCATGAATAAGAAAGGTGATTGCGAAAACGCACTCGGTGCCCTGCCAAGCATTTCCTTCGCAGCCAATAGCGCTCGCCTGAGCGATGACGCTACCCGTCTGCTGGCAATCGTGGCCGACCGCATGCGTACCAATGCTGATTGTAAAGTGGTTGTTACCGGCTATTGCGCCAGCAACAAACGCGAACAACAAAGAAGCTGGGAGCGTGTAAACGCTATCATCACCTACCTAGTGGAGAAAGAAGGTATCCGCGCCGATCGCATGATCTTCCGCTATGCTCAGGAAGGTGGCGATTGCGATACCGTTGATATCCGCTCTGCCGGTCAGGGTGAAGAAGGTCCGAACACCGTTCCGGCCCCCCACCCGAACCTGCGTCGTGGTTAAGCCTAACAGCTTATTTATCATAACATTAACGCGGCCTTTTTGGCCGCGTTTCTTTTTACCCGAATATTTGCCGGAATCAATTAACTTTGCCCGCCTTTTATGAGATTATTTTTGGCCATTTTTACACTCGCCCTTACGATCACCGGTTGCAAAGGAATCAACAAGGTGCTCAAAAACCCCGACCCGGAATATAAACTAAGGGTCGCCGAGAAGTACTATGTACAAAAGAAATACATCTTTGCCCAAACCCTTTTTGAAGATGTACTCCCTTTTTACAATGGTCGTCCTGAATTTGAAGACATCTACTACAAATTCGCCTACTGCGCTTATTATCAGAATGATTTCCTGAGCGCCGACTATAATTTCAAGAAGTTCCTGGAGATTTTCCCCAATAGCCGCCGGGCCGAAGAAATCGACTATATGCGGGCCTACTGTTACTACCGCCAGTCACCCAAAGTGGGGTTGGATCAAACCAATACCCAAAAGACCATCGGAATGATGCAGGCCTTTATCAATACCCATCCCAATTCCGCCAAAAATGCCGAAGCCACCGAAATAATCGATGTCTGCCGCAAAAAACTGGAGGAAAAGGACTTTAACAGCGCCCAGCTTTATTACAACGTTGGCCAGTTCCACGCGGCTGCCGTGGCCTTTACCACCCTGATCGAAGATTATCCCGAAAGCCTGCGTACAGACGAGTATAAGTTGTTGGTCATCAAGTCTTATTTCAAATACGCAGAGCTTAGCGTTGAAGAAAAGAAACGGGAACGATACGAAAAAGTGATCGACGAAGTAAATGATTTCACTGACCGGTTTCCAGACAGTAAGCTTTTGAAGGAAGCCGAACGTTATATATCTTTATCCCAGCAAAACATCAAAAATTTATCCATTCATGAGCAAACTAAGACGCCAGCTTAGCGTAGGCATCACCAACAACGTGGAAACCCGCAACCTTGACGATCTCCGTCAAAAGACCGGGAACCTGTATGAATCGATCGCTGTGGTCGGAAAGCGGGCGAACCAGATCAATATTTCGCTCAAAGAAGAATTGCATAACAAACTCGAAGAGTTTGC
Organism: Chitinophagaceae bacterium; assembly: GCA_041916555.1. GTDB lineage: Bacteria > Bacteroidota > Bacteroidia > Chitinophagales > Chitinophagaceae > SpSt-398. Next base: position 6,943 of record JAYRZH010000122.1, read on the forward strand.
CAGCCATACCGACAGCCTCGAAGAGATCCACGAAAACAAAGAACAAATCGAAATCTCCCGGGCTTATGAGCGTATGCCCAACCCGGCCCTGCTCGCTACCCAGGAATTCATGGAAGACAAAGTGTACTTCCGCAAAAATGAAGACGATCTGTTTAGCTGATTGCAATAGGTACAAAACCTCTTTTTTTTGAAGTCCGGGGTCCGGGGTCAGAAGTCAGGCATTACCCTTTCTTCGGACCCCAGACTTCGGACTTCGGACGTAATAAACTCATGGTGACAATATGACCCTTTCTGGAAAAAAGATCCTCCTGGGAATTACTGGCTCCATTGCCGCCTACAAGGCCATCCTCCTGGTTCGTTTGCTGATTAAATCCGGGGCCGAGGTAAAAGTGATCCTGACTCCCGCGGCCAAAGATTTTGTTTCCCCTCTTACCCTGTCCACCCTCTCCCGTAATCCCGTTCATATTGATATGTTTAATGAGCATGAATGGGCCAATCATGTGCAATTGGGTCGCTGGGCAGATATCATGCTCATTGCGCCACTGAGCGTTAACACCCTGGCTAAAATGGCCCAGGGCCAATGCGATAACCTCCTCCTGGCCACCTGGCTTTCCGCCACATGCCCCGTAGCTATCGCCCCGGCCATGGATGAAGATATGTGGAACCACCCCTTTACCCGGCAAAACCTGGAGAAGTTAAAGGGTATCGGACATTTGCTGATACCCGTCGCCAAAGGGGAACTGGCCAGTGGCCTGTATGGCGAGGGCCGTATGGCAGAACCCGAAGATATTTTCTCCTTTCTGCAGGATCATTTTTTTTTCCGGCAGGAACTAAAAGGTAAAAATGCCATCGTTACCGCAGGGCCAACCTACGAGGCCCTCGACCCGGTTCGGTTTATCGGCAATCATTCCTCGGGTAAAATGGGTGTTGAACTCGCCCGGGAACTCCACCGCCGCGGGGCGATGGTAACCCTGGTACTTGGACCATCTTCCCTGCCCAATCCTGCTGGCATTACCACCATCCGGGTAAATTCGGCTCAGGAAATGTACAATGCTGTCAATAGCCGGTTTGACCAGGCAGACCTGGCCATCATGGCCG
>JAYRZH010000123.1:0-8016 GCA_041916555.1 Chitinophagaceae bacterium
GCAACTGTGGCGCATCATCCCCTCCAAAAAAAACTGTTTCCCCTCCTTCTTTGATCCAAAATACCTGGTGAAAAGGAGAATGAGCGCCCGTTAGTTCATACTCAATGTATCCATCAATCACTCCCTTGTCTTCTTTTAACAAAACAACCTTATCCGACCCCCGTAACTCTTCCAATTCTGCAGGAATATATGAAGGGAAGCCTTTTTCAAAAGCAAAATCTAACTCTCTTTCCTGAACATAATGTATGGCCTGGGGAAAATTCAATCCATAGCGGCTTGTCAGCTTATCCTCATGGGTTAATCCACCGGCGTGATCCTTATGCAAATGGGTAAGCAACACTTTGGTGATTGAAGATGGAGATATGCCTACTGCTTCCAGGTTGGCATGAATTTGAACGTGGCCATTTTTTTCAAAACCCAATCCCGTATCAAGCAACAGCACATCCGTTTCAGTAACTACAACAAAAGGCTTAATTTCCACAAGCAGGCTTCCCTTTGGCCTGGATTGAAGATCGTGCGCTTCCTCATCAAAGGGGACGAAAAGTTTTGACTTATCAATGGTAAAAGAACCTTCACTGAGCGGGATAATTTTCATCATTCAAAAATACTGATTCCCGCCTTCCCAATCCTCCTGTCCATTACCGCAAAACCATTTGCCGGTCGGCATCCAGGCGAATCAGAATAAAAAGAAGGATGGTGTTGGTAAGAAGCGATGTACCGCCATAAGAAACAAAGGGCAAGGGGATACCAATCACCGGGGCCAGGCCCACGGTCATGGCGATATTGATGGCAATATGAAAGAAAAAGACCGATCCCACCCCATAAGCATAGCACCGGCTAAATACGCTTCGCTGTCGTTCGGCCACCGCCACGATCCTGAAGAGAAGAAAAAGGTACAGCCCCAAAAGAACCAGGCTTCCGACAAAACCAAAACCTTCACCGATCGTGCAAAATATAAAATCGGTTCTTTGCTCGGGTACAAAGTCATAACGTGTCTGCGTTCCTTTAAGTAAGCCCTTTCCAATAAATCCTCCGCTTCCAATAGCGATCTTGGATTGCTTTACATTATAATCCGGATCCTTCTTTGAGGCAGTGGTTTCTTTTTCTTCCCCGGGTTTTATATACTCGGCAGGTATATCCTTTCCAATGGTTGAGAATATCCTTTCCACCTGGTGCTCCTGCAATACATGCTTAAAAATAAATGGCACCCCAAACCTGACCATGCCTACACATAGTAACCAGATAAGGACGATGGTCCTGAGTAACCCCCTCTGGCGTTTGAATTGCCGGCGAAGAAAATAGATGATCAGGATGGCTATTCCGGTGAGTATGATGGCCAGCAGGTTTTTCTCCACCAGCAGTGTGGCAACCACGAGGGCCGCGGCTGAAAAACCAATGATAAGGATGGAGGAAGGAAGCCCTTCACGGTACATGACGATAAAGAAAGCAAAATAAACCAGGGCCAACCCGGTTTCCTTTTGGGCAATACTCAGCAAGGCCGGCAACAGGGCAATACCTGCTGCTATCAGTTGCGATTTTGTTTTGCTGAAATCCGTTTCCACCCTCGACAGGTATTTAGCCAAGGCCAGGGCTACGGTGATCTTACAAAATTCGGCGGGTTGAAACTGAAAGCTGCCCAGTCGAATAATCGACGAGGTTCCCTTTACACTTGTACCAATCGCAAATACAGCCAGCATCAGCAATATGCCCAGGGCATACCAGAGGTTGGCGGTGGCTGTAAAGAACTTGCTATCGATAACCATGATGATAAGCGCAATGACCCCGGCAGCAAGAAAGAAATAGAACTGACGACTGTAATCCGTTTTAAATCCAATAAAGGAACTGATCACCGGGTTCCCTTCCCGGTAAGTGGCGGCAAATATGGCCAGGATACCGACAAAGGAAAGCAGAAACCACAACCAGATCAGCGCCCAGTCGGTTCCTTTGGATATGGCGGGGTTACGTTGGTTCATGGTGTGGTGTTGCGTCTTTGTTTTTCCTCTGGAACCATCATGGCGATCAATGACCGTTTGGCCGGTTGTTTGGCCGGGGCCGGTTCTGGTGCTTTTGATTTATAATGGCCGATATAGCGTCGGATATAATTACTGTCTTTGGTCATTTCATACCACTTGAAGGCGCGAGTGGAATCCTCTATGTACTGCAGGCGTTTCAGGTGGGGGGGCATGATATTCGCATTGGCAATTTCTTCTGCCTTGGCCACTCTTTCCGGACGTAGTGTGTCGTTGAGGTATTTCTCCATCAGAATGGAGGAAATAGGCCCGGCCCAGGTACCCCCAAATCCCGCGTTCTCCACCACTACGGCAATGGCAATCTTGGGATTCTCCCTTGGCGCAAAGCACACGAATACGGAGTTATCTTTCAACTGGATCCTCTTGCGGTCGATGATGGTGTAATTCTCCGCTGTTCCTGTTTTTGCGCATACATTGATTCCGGGAATGGCTGCCGACCTGGCCGTACCATGATCCACCACATCCTGCATTCCGCTAATCACTTCTTCAAACAAGGTATCAGATAAATGCGTCAGTACATTGTTTCTAACCCTGAAACGGTGCAGCACAGTATCTTTTTCTGTTTCGTTATCAATTTTCTGCACGATATGGGGTGTATAATAATACCCTTTGTTGGCGATCATGCACATGGAATTGGCTAACTGCAAAGGTGTGGCCAGCATCATATCCTGGCCAATTCCGAGGGTAAGGTTGGTACAAGAGTTCCAGGCTCCGCGATAGGTTTTGTTATACACCGAAGAATCGGGTATGTTCCCTTTATCCTCACTGGGCAGGTCAACCCCCAGTTTTACACCCAGGCCAAACAAGTTCATGTAATCATGCCATTTCTCATATCCCTTTTTCACACTGCCGTATCTGGGGTTATCGACGGTCAGGCGGTAAACGTGGGCATAATAGGAGTTGCATGAATTAGCAATGGACAAGCGCAGGTTGGCCGCGTGACCGGCATTGGAGTGGGTGCAGGCGGGTTTGCCATGTCCACAGGCATAATACCTTCCAGTACAGGGGTACCCATAATTGGCATTGATCACCCCTTCTTCCAAACCTACCAGGGCGCCAATGGGTTTAAAGGTAGAACCCGGTGGGTATTGTCCTTTGATGGCCCTGTTAAGTAAAGGCCCGGACACATCGAGCACCAGCCGGCTGTAGTTTTTTGAAAAGGCCGATCCGGTAAGATCATTGGGATTAAAGGTTGGTCCGGAAGCCATGGCCAATATCCCTCCTGTCTTTGGGTCAATGGCCACTACGGCGCCAACTTTGTTGGTAAGCATTTTCTCAGCCAGTTGCTGCAATTCAATATCGATATGGGTCCGCAAACCACGCCCGGCTACGGCGGCTGTGTCAAACTGCCCATTCTCATAAGGACCTTGCACCCGGTTGAAATTATCGCGTAGCAGGAATTGCACCCCACGCTCTCCCATCAGAATACTTTCATAATAGGATTCAAGGCCGCTTTTGCCAATATAATCCCCCATCCGGTAAAAGTCACCCGACCTTTCGATCTCACGTTGGTTCACTTCCGCGATATATCCCAGAATATGCGCTGCTGCATTATAGGGGTAGAGACGAACAGGTCGTTCCTGGAGAAAGAACCCATTGCTAAAGCGCCAAAGGTTTTCTTCTACGGCGGCCAGTTTATCGGCGTTGAGCAGGGGTTCAAAAACGGAGGGGCGAAAACTCTTGTTTTTAACAATGGCATTCCGGATCCGGTTCTTGAACTCCGCCGTATCAATGGCCAGTAAGCGGCAAAGGGTTAGGGTATCGATGTTTTTAACCTCAGCCGGTGTGACCATGAGGTCAAACATTTTAATATTGTTCAGGATGGCTTTGCCCTTTCGGTCGTAGATGATGCCACGGGAGGGGTAAACGATCTTTTTCAGGATAGCCTGTTCATCGGCCAGTTTTTTGTATTTCCCGGAGATGACCTGCAAATTGAAGAGCTGGGCCGTAATGACTATGAATACCGCCAGAAAGATCAGGCGTATAATGCGGCTCCGCGACTGGTTGAACACAGGCATACAAGGGGAAGGTATAGCGTGAGGAAAGAATCGAAATTAATTGTCAAAACTACAATTCAAAAAAATCAAATTCAACAGAACCTGAAAAAAAATATGTTAGGCCACGTTGGTCCGGAATTTCATCTTTCGGGGAAACAACACTTCGGCTGCGAAAATGAGCAGGAGGCTTACCGCAGAGGTACCGAGTACCTTTACGAGAAACAACCAGAAAGACCCAAACTGAAGCCATTCCAGGAAAACCAGGTAGCTGTTGTGAAGCAGCACCAGCACAAGCATATAAACGCTGTACGGCGCCCAGCCCATGGCTTTGGGGGAGGGTTCACGGTAGTTGAACTCGGTGCTATCGCGGGGGGTCAGTACATTGATCAGGAAGGGGCGGGCATAGGCAATCAGTACACAGGCAGCGGCATGAAGTCCGGGCGAGGGGGTGAAGTAGTCAAGCGTCAACCCGGTAACAAATCCAAGCACCAGCAGCCAGACACGGGATAAGGAGAAGGGCAGCCAGAGGATGAAAAGGAAATAGACGATCGGAACAAAGGCCCTGTGCAAGGGGGGTATCCGGTCCAATACAAAGACCTGGATGCCGATAAACAACACAAAACGGATGATATTTCTTAGCAGGTCACTCAATTCGTTTTCTTTTGGGATTCTTCCACCTTCTTACGGGTTTCCTTATCCAGTTTAACCTGTTCATCATAGAACAGGTTTTCAATGACAAATACTTGTTGGATCCGCCTGAAATTTACAAAAGGCCTGATCTTTAGGATATAGTCACCGGTGGCTTTTTCATGATCGATCTCCTTCACGGTACCCACCAGCAGACCCGGGGGGAAACTACCCATTTCAAAATGGCTGGTCACCACCGTATCCCCTATGGCGATGGAATCACTGCGGGGCACCCGTTTCAGGATCAGGGTGCCGGCATCTTTGGCATCCCATTCCAGGCGACCGGTTGTTTTAGACCTCTTCATCATCACATAGGTAAACCGCTGTACATGGAGCAGGCTCATGACCTGACTAAAATTGGCGCTGACGTTGGCTACTACGCCAACCGGAGAGCCATCGGAACTCACAACCGCCATATTATCCCGGATACCCTGGTTTGCACCGCGGTTGATCTGGATATAATTTTTGTCTTTGATCGTGGAATTTGCCACCACTTTGGCTTCCCGCCAGTAATAGCGGCGCAATCTTCCCGTAGTATCGTAGCTAATGGTATCCGTTACCAACTGCCGGCCGGTGTCAACCTTATCAAAATTGCTTTGCAATAAGTTGAGCAGGGAGTCATTCATCCGGTGAACCCTTACATTCTCTTCCCGCAGGTGAAAGTAGTCATCCACTTTATCAACCTGGGTATTGACCCGCCCGGTGACTTCGGTAGCCACGCCTAAGAAGCGGGCACGTTGGTATCGATTGTAGGAAAAATAAAAAGAAAGCGCAATCAACTGCAGCACCAGGAAACTGATGAATGTCGAGTACCGGCGAAGAAGTAGAATGACATTTCGCATAAGGGTCCGAGGTCGGCGCGTAACGGTTTATCGCATTACAAAAGGATACCTGTCGTAATTCTTGAGCGCGATCCCGGTGCCACGTACCACGCTTTTCAGCGGGTCATCGGCTACATGTACGGGAAGTTTGATTTTCTGGCTCAAACGTTTGTCCAATCCACGGAGCAAGGCCCCACCACCGGTGAGGTAAAGGCCGCGGCGGTAAATATCGGCAGCCAGTTCGGGTGGTGTTTGTTCCAAGGCTTTCAGTATGGCTTCTTCAATCTTAAAAATGCTTTTATCAAGCGCTTCGGCGATTTCCTGGTAGCTCACCATGATCTGCTTGGGAATACCTGTAACAAGGTCACGTCCATTTACCGGGATATCATCGGGCGGGTTGTCAAGGTCTTTCATGGCAGCGCCTATCTGGATCTTGATCTGTTCGGCGGTACGCTCCCCGATCAACAGGCTATGGTAGCGACGGAGGGCTTCCATGATATCAGCGGTGAATTCATCACCGGCAATACGAATGCTCTGGTCACAAACAATACCGGCCAGCGCGATCACAGTGATACCTGTGGTACCACCACCAATATCAATGATCATGTTCCCTACAGGTTCTTCCACATCAATTCCAATGCCGAGTGCAGCAGCCATGGGTTCATGGATCAGGTAAACTTCTTTTGCTCCGGCTTGTTCGGCGCTGTCACGTACTGCCCTCTTCTCCACTTCAGTGATGGAAGAAGGAATACAGATCATCATGCGCCAGCTTGGAGGAAACAAAGGTTTCTTTGGGTAAACGAGTTTGATGAGTTCGCGGATCATCAACTCCGCGGCGTTGAAGTCAGCGATCACGCCATCCTTCAGCGGACGAACCGTGCGGATGCTTTCGTGTGTCTTCTCGTGCATCATCAAAGCCTTCTTCCCTACGGCCAGCACCTCTTTGGGGTTGTTGCGATTCAACGCCACAATGCTTGGCTCATTCACCACTACTTCTTCATTATGTATGATCAGGGTATTGGCAGTACCCAGGTCGATGGCAATTTCTTGTGTAAACCAGTTAAAAAGTCCCATTTATTCAGGTTGGATTTATTGCGTGCAAAGTTGGTGGAATATTTTGAATATACAAACCACTAACTTCACTCTATGCCGCGAACCGTCTGGATATTGTCCCTGGTTAGCCTGTTCGCCGACATGGCGAGTGAAATGTTGTACCCCATAACACCCCTCTATCTCCGCGAAGTGGGGTTTTCCCTTTTCCTCATCGGCCTCCTCGAAGGGGTGGCCGAATTCACTGCCGGCATCAGCAAGGGGTATTTTGGTAAAAAGAGCGATGAAACAGGATGGCGTTTACCCTATATCAGGAGCGGATATTTCCTTAGTGCCCTTTCCAAACCCCTGATGGCCGTTTTTACCTGGCCACTTTGGATCTTTGGCGCCCGTACCCTCGACAGGTTGGGTAAAGGATTGCGTACCGCCGCCAGGGATTCCATGCTCTCCACCGCCTCCACTCCTGCCAATCGGGCCAGGGTTTTTGGGTTTCACCGGGGAATGGATACTGCCGGGGCAGTGGCCGGTCCGTTGATCGCCCTCCTCTTTCTTCATTTTCTTCCGGGCCAGTACAGGAGCCTCTTCTACTGGGCGCTGATACCGGGTCTGGTCTCCGTGGCCCTGCTATTCCTGCTCAGGGAAAAGCAAACGCCTTCCTCCACCCTGAAGAAAAAAGGCTTTTTCTCCTATTTTTCTTATTGGAAACTGGCTTCCCCAGGGTATCGAAAACTGACCGCGGGGTTACTTTTCTTTACCCTGTTCAACAGCTCCGATGTCTTTCTTCTGTTAAAAACCCGGGAGTTGACCGGAAGTGATAGCACCACCATCTCCGCATATATTTTCTATAACGCCGTATTTGCGCTTTTCGCATATCCGATGGGGAGATGGGCAGATAAAAAAGGGTACCGCCCGGTAATGGTCACCGGACTCCTGCTTTTTGCCATCGTATATGCCGGTTTTGCCTCTACCCCATCCACGGTGCTGGTTTTTGTGCTATTCTTTGTTTATGGATTGTTCGCAGCCGCTACGGATGGATTAGCCAAGGCCTGGATCTCGCATTTTGCTCCTGTTTCCGATACCGGTACCGCTATCGGGTTTTTCACGTCAGGGCAAAGTATTGCCGGTTTTTGTGCCAGCAGTTTGGCCGGTCTGCTTTGGAGCCTGGGAGGTAGCCAACTGCCCTTTCTGGTTTCCGCCCTGGCAGCCTCATTCACAGCCGCTTATTTCTTCTTCCGGAAAATTGATACCCCGACCGGGTGATTTTGGCACAATAGTGGATAAAAGGGGATGTATCAACTAGTTGCATCATCCTAATTTTGTTCACCTAAACCAGTAATTATGAAGAAGATCATCGTAGCGTCTATTGTCTTTCTTACCGTTTCAGTTACCAAAAGCTCGGCTCAGGATTATAATACAGCCTTAGGGGTTAAG
>JAYRZH010000124.1:0-8007 GCA_041916555.1 Chitinophagaceae bacterium
CAATTTACCAACGCAAAATACCTTTATTCTCTCCTACCCGCTTGTGTAAAAGAGCTTTGATGCGGAAGAGGAAATTTTTGAGTACCTGGAGCAACAGTATGGGTACAAGGAGATACAGTTGGAGGAAGGAAAAATCAATGTGGTGGCCTTATAAGGGTTTAGTTGCTAAATTTGTTTATATGAAATTGATACTTACAATAGGCATGGTTGTTATGTCGGCAGTTGTATCCGCACAAAAAATAACTGCAGTGAATGGAATTGGTTGCGGAACTATTAATTTAAAAATCATTCAGTGCGGAAACAGCATCAAACCGCTGCAGGAACCTTTATACATAATTGATGGAGTGCCTGTCAGCAACGATGGAAAGAGAGATAGCAGCGGATGCCTGATAACTCCACTGCATTATCTTAATCCAAATGATATTGAATCAATCGATATACTAAAGGATAGCGATGCGACTGCTATATATGGAAGTCGTGGTGCAGCTGGAGTAATACTTATAAGGTTGAAGAAGGGGAAGTGTGATGTAGATGGGTCACAAGTTATAAACTTGTGACAACAGAGTGTAAGTTTATAGTGTGATAAGAACATGTTATTGAGTGAACCGGCCTAAGAGCCGGTTTTTTCGTTTGGGTTCGTTAAAGTTTGGGAATCAATTTAAAAAAGAAACTATTTCACATAGACGGAACAGGTAGTATTAATTACCTTTGCAAACTTATTTATGCTAAACCTGCCAACATACGAGTATTCTACCAACCCTTCGCATTTCGACTACGAGTTTGAAAGCGTAGGGCCAAAGGGTATAATAAAGAAGGTAGCCCGATTTGATGAGATCGGACTTAACCTTTATAGTTTTGGATTTGGCGACCTGGATGAAGCCACAGGTGAATTATCAGATACGATTACCAGTAATAATGGGGATGCAGAGAAAGTACTTGGCACAGTGGCACATATTATTTACGAATTCACCGGATTGTTTCATGGCGCGGCGATATTTATCCAGGGAAGTGATGCCGTCCGGACCCGATGGTATCAAATGAATATTGGCAGCCATTGGGAACAAATAGAACCGGTGTTTGAAATATTTGGTTATCGAAACGGGAAATGGGAGCCCTTCAAAAAGGAGACTAATTATGAAGCTTTTATAGGACGCCGAAAGGCGTCTTTTTTATTGGCAAATTCTTAGTAAAAAAATTAAAATAATGATGTAATTTTGAGGTATGGCAGTAAAGAGAAGTGATAAGAAAAAGGGCGGTGCTACTGTTTCCGACAAGGTTGGAAATTATGAAAAGCATCCTTTCTTTGTAAAGAAGAAAGCAGCCGCCAAGGCATTCCTAAAAAAGGTGGGACTGCCCGTGGCCATGGTGAGTAAAGTTAGTAAGGGATAATTATTATAAGACAGGGTAAGAAACTGGGAAGCCGCAAGGCAGGATTCTTAACTGGGAAGTCTTATTAATTTATAAGGGCCGCTTAAAGCGGCCTTTTTTATTTTTCGGATGCATTTCAATAACAAAGAAACTGTTACGAGTCGTCACTAATCAAATACCAGTATTTTCTTTCACAACTGATAATGGTGAGCTGTATTTGTTTCTGTAAACACCCGACATCGACCGTCTTGGAGGATAAAAAAATTGTTCTGTGACTTATCAGCCTGGCGCAAGGGAGATTTAATAACTACCGTTCCGACTTTTTCCAGTTGTGCGGCAACAGTTCGTGGATCCGGTTGATGGGATGATTGTTGATGCGTGTGATGACTTCTTCAAGCCATGCCCAAGGATCAACCCCATTCATTTTGCAGGTACCAATGAGGCTATAGATTTTGGCAAGACGTTGTGCGCCGAGGTGACTCCCGGCAAACAAGTAGTTCTTCCTACCGACGGCTACCGGACGGATACTTCGCTCCACGGGGTTATTATCGGGGTTGAGCATCCCGTTGGTAGTAAAATACGTTAGCTTATCCCAACGCTTCAGGCAATAGCCAATGGCTACGCTGATGGCGTAAGAAGGTCTTAAAACAATTTCCTTTTGCACGTTGAGCATCCACGCATGTAGTTCTTCCAACAGGGGAACCGTTTCCCGCTATCGCACCTGGGTAATATCGTCCCAACTGAGTCCTTCATCCCGGCACCGCTGTTCGATCTTGTAAATGCGATTGAACAGTTCCAGGGCCACTTCTGCCAGTTCTGGATGTGTCTTTTTCGCTTCATCGAACTTTCTTCTGGCATGCACAAGACAACAAATGAGTGTCAGTTGCTTGAGTTTCCGGGCAGCCACTTCATAGGCCTCCCAGGCATCCGCTTGTATGATGTATTTTCGCTGATTTGGTTAGGTGGGTACAATAAATCTCGGCGTTCTTATCTGCAAAAAAGTTCCAATTTATTTTTCCATTCATTGAACCGTTCATTATCGGTCAAATTGGTTGAAGAGTGGTCTATAATCCCAAAGTCGTACCATGGGTTTTCTATGGCCTTAAAATACTTCTTGTATGCCTGACGACCTTCTTTCCAGATTGTGGCAATCGCTTGCTCTACAATTTTTCCTAAATCCGACCAGCTATTCGGGCCATTCAATGATAGTATCCCATCCAGTGTGTCTGGTGTACTAAATAAGTAGTTTCCTCACATTAGGAGTAAGCATAATAAAAACTCCTTGTGGGTTAGAAAAAGTTCTGACATTTTTTAACCCAAATCAAGGAATCGATGAAAAGCTTCTCACAGAATGCACGGAACACTCGGAAACTTTCTGTGCCTTCCGTGTATTCCGTGAGAAACTGATTTTATCTCCGAACCTTTACCTCACCCCCAACACCCTTTCCCTATCCAGCACCACTTCCTTGAACCTTTTTTTGCCATCCGGAGAAAGATAACTTTGGTCCGTCAGTTGGAGAAGGAGGGGGGGGGCCGGTTAATAGTTCGTCCAATATGTCATTGGCCATGTTCAGGGGCAGGCTTGCTTTTTGGGCAAAGACCAGGAAGGAGGTTCCGGTGTACAGGCCGTATTGGGCAAAACTGGGTTCAAGATGATCGCCGGGATAAAGCCCATCGTGCAGGGCCGGGGGAGAGTCGGATAGATGGAGGGCAGTGGAGAGTAGGTTATAGGCCGGGGCCAATACACCCACATTTCTCGCGGCGCCCGCAACGAGGCCACGAACGCGGCGGCAGTCTGTTAGTCGAAAATAGCAAGGCCGCAGCGTCCGTATTTTTCGTGGCGTGCGTGGCGAGAAAACTAAAGAGACCTTTTGTTTGCAGAAGCAATCAGGATTGAACTTCGGGAATAGAATGATATTACATATTGAAATAGTGTAATTTGTGAATTAGGGAAGGGCCCCATAGTTTATAATTATTAATCAAGTATTTTATAGTAAAGAAAGATGTTGTAAATTTGTATTCTTCTAGACCTAAATAGCTGTACGGCTATGGATGGCCTGGACCAAGTCCTCGGTTTTGAACCGGGGTTTTTTTATATCCTGATTATTCCATCGTCATTCGCATTTTGTGAACGAAATAAAGAGCCACTTAATTTCCTGCTGAATATTTTATTCGCCTGGAACTTACGCCTTGAGCCATGTGGAAACTCCTGCTCTTTTAAGGTAAATGCAATAACATCTGCAGCCTGTATAAAAATTGAATCACTTGAAATTCTAAAAATGGGATCTTCAATTACCCAACCTATTCTAATACCTGGTATGGTGATACCACTGGAACCTGTTCCAAGCAGTTTCCTAACATGAGTATGAATTGTTTTCTCATTGGCCCGATCAAACAATAAAATACCATTCTGGTTTTCATTTTTTAGAAAATAATCAAAAGACTGATAAAGGGTTGTAATAGCTGAAGTAAGATATTCCTCCGGGATTAGTTTACTTTTTTCTTTATCAAGTACAATTCCTATAACAGAAAATGGTTTGTGCTGGCCAATTGTTTCTGCAAACTTCTCAATTAGTACCCAACGGTCGGGCACACTTATTTGAGTAAATTCCTTTACCTTATGAGGGTCAATCATCTCCGAACAGTGGAATTCAATATCATACGGCAGATAGGCTTGTGCTGCAATTTGCTTTCTAAAGCTTTTCAGAACATCTAAGGAGAATTTCCACTTATCAGCAGGAACTATCAGAGCGGATAAAATAAAGTACGGCGAGCCAGTCTTATCAGGTTTTGCAGGGTCAAAGAGGCCACAATCTCCGCTTTCATCAACATAGCAAAAGTACATAGGGAAGGTATTGTAAGATTAGAATTTGTAAATATAGAAATCTATCGATAAGAGAAATGCCTATGTAATGAAGTCACATCAATCATTTAACCTGATTCGTCAAATTTATAACCCGTACCAAAGGGAGGCATCAACAGAAAGTACACGAATAGGTTGATTTATGCTCTGGAGGGTACTAGACAAAGGGTTATTTTGTACCAGCTTCAAAAATGATCCCCGCTATTCATAACCTCCATGGCTACGAATATTATGTAACCTCCCTGGCTACACATCAATATGTCGCATTTTCCCCCTCTATTTGTCGCTTTTTCCCAGCCACGGTTTATCCAAAGCTTGCCATCTTTGTGGAAACGAAAACCAAAATTTATTTTATGTCAACCAACAGTGTTTCTCTGCACCGGGTCATCAAGGCAAAACCGGCCAAAGTCTTTCGCGCCTTTACCAACCCACTGGCCCTGGCGGCCTGGATACCCCCTTATGGATTTCTTTGTACGGTTCATGAAATGGATGCCAAAGCGGGTGGTCAGTTCAGAATGTCCTTTACCAATTTCTCTACCGGAAACGCCCATTCCTTTGGCGGAAAATATGTGGAGTTTAAAGAAAATGAATTACTGAAATACACCGATCAGTTTGATGATCCTAACCTTCCTGGAGAAATGACCACCACGGTATGGTTCAAAGAGGTTATTTGCGGTACCGAGATCAAAATCGTACAGGAAGGCATACCCGCTGTTATTCCTGCAGAAATGTGCTACCTGGGCTGGCAGGAGTCACTGGAGAAATTGATGAAACTGGTGGAGCCGGAAATTCCGGATGGCGCGTAGAGCTAACAAAAGGTTCTTGCGGGGTTTCTCGCAGCGTACACAAAGGATAATACGATCGCGGCGGCCTTACTATTTTCGACTAACAGACTGCCGCGGCGTCCGTTGCCTCTTGGCGCACGTGGCGAGAAACCCTGCATTAGAAATATCAATCTAACATGAAATTTTGTTGACCCTGGTGGCATGTCGCCCGCCCTCAAAAGCGGTATTCATAAAAATATTGACCATCTTCTCAACATCACTCTCTCTCACAAAACGGGCGGGGATGCAAATGACATTGGCATTATTATGCTCACGGGCTAATTTGGCGAGCTCCTCACCCCAGCAAAGCGCGGCGCGAATACCCTGGTGTTTATTGGCGGTGATGGCCACTCCATTTCCACTGCCACAGATCAGGATACCAAAAGCGGCCTCTCCTTTTTCCACGGCACTGGCCACCGGATGCGCAAAATCGGGGTAGTCAACCGAATCTGCCGAGTAGGGCCCAAAATCCTTAAAGGACAGCCCCTTGCCTTCTAAAAACGAGATTACATCTTCTTTATACTTAAATCCGGCATGGTCGCCGCCAATAGCTACTGGTTTGCTGAGATCGAAGGGAGTTTCCATGATACAAAGGTAAGGAAGGCCCCCTGTCCCCCAAAGGGGGAACTTAGATCCATTGGTCTTACAACAAGCAAATTAAATACAGCAAGTGATTTCAAACTGACAGTTCGAATAGGTACACTTGGATTTATTAAATACTGACCGACCTAAGTTCCCCCTTTGGGGGACAGGGGGCCTACGCCCTTTGGGGGACAGGGGGCCTTGAACAGGGGGGCCTAACTCCACTCCGCCTCTTCCGCTTTCAATCTCTTCTTCTCCGCCCTTGCCGACAAGCGAATGGATATTTCGTAAAGAAGTAATATGGGAAGGGTGACAATACACTGGCTGATCACATCCGGGGGAGTGATGGCCGCGGCCACAATGAGGATGATAACAATGGCATGCCGGCGGTACTTGCGCAGAAATGCCGGACCGACAATACCAATCTTGGTAAGAAATAATATAACAAGGGGTAGTTGAAAAGTAAGTCCTGTTCCCAATACAAGGGGCAGCATGGTGTCCAGGTAACTGGTAACCGACCACTGGTTCTTGATCGTTTCATCCAGGGTAAAACTGGCCAGGAAATTGACCGTATAGGGGGCAATGACCAGGTACCCAAAAAGCACACCCAGGAAAAACAGGAAGGATACCCAGAAAACAACCCCGCGGGTTGTCGATTTTTCATTGGGGGTAAGCGCGGGTTTTACAAAACGCCAAAACTCCCAAAAGATATATGGAAAGGCGAGGATAACACCGCCAATCGCAATAAAGGTAAATAGAAGGGTGATCTGACCGGTCATCACCACATTTTGCATATCCACTGGTATCTCCTTTACACACATGGCGTCTTCCGCCCCGATCTTCTGCCCGATCTGGCACATGACCTTATAAGTGATAAAATCAGTGTGCAAAGGGCCCATGAGCAAGTGGCGAAACAGGGGTTTGTAGTAGATCGCAACCACCACGGCGCCTATGACAATGGCAATCACGGCCCGGAACAGGTGTGCCCGTAGCTCTTCCAGGTGGTCCATAAAGGACATTTCCGCACGATCAATCAGTTTTCCCTTTCTAAATAATGCCATGGGTTATAAAAGAGGGTGCAAAGATAAGCCGGGGATCATTTCAATACCCGCATTTTAACCATCTCAATCCGGGTATCGGATACGGTGACAATATCAAATTCATAATCCCCGATGATGATCCTTTCCTTGGCCCTTGGAATGGTTTCATGATAATTAATGATCAGCCCCGACAGGGTCTCCGACTCCGTCTCCGGTAGGGCCAAATGGTATTTTTCCCTTAAATAGTCCACTTCCAGTCGTCCGGAAAAGATATACTCATTCTCCGCGATCTGCTTTTCCACGAATTCCTCCACGTCGTACTCATCCTGGATCTCCCCAAAAATCTCTTCCAGCACATCTTCCATGGTGATGATACCCGCCGTGCCCCCAAACTCATCCACCACCCAGGCTATGCTCTTTCTTTCCTTGCTGAATTTATTGATCAGGTCGGTGGCGCTCATGCTTTCCGGAATGGCGGGAATGGGTAGCAAAACCTGTTGGATATTGGTGGGGCTTTTAAACATATCCAATTGGTGGACATACCCCAGCAGGTGGTCGATATTATTCTCGTAGATAACAATGCGGGACAATTTGGTCTCCGAAAAAAGCCGGCGTAATTCGGCAACCGGGGCATTTATTTCCAGCCCCACGATCTCTTTTCGCGGTACCAGGCACTGGCGGATCTTGACTTTGGAAAACTCCAGCGCGTTTTCAAACAACTCCGTGTTCAGGGTTTCTTCATCTCCCTCTCCATGCTGACTTTGGTGAAAGAGGTTTTCCAGGTCACTGCGGCTAAACGCTTCCTTCTTTTCATCCACCCGGATATTGAAGAGGTATTTCAGTATCCAGTTTGACAGGGTGATAAAGGCCGCGGCAATGGGGTAAAAGATCTGGTAGAAAAAGGAGATGATATGCACCAGGGCGGAGAGTATCGAATTTCCCCTGGCGCGAAAGATGGCACGGGGAATAAATTCGGCAAATATCACCACCAATAAGGTGGAAATGGCGATCTCAATCACAATGCGGGCGACACCCGGCAAGTGGGCATAATCCCAAATGGGGCGCATGACATCACTGATCTGCAAGCCAAAGAAAACCAGGAAAATATTGAAACCTACCAGGGTGGTGCCTAAGAAGCGAATGGGGTTTTCTACAAAATCATCCAGGATCTCCCCACTGGCCCGTCCTTGTTTCTTTTTTAGTTCAATATCAAGGCGGTTTGCGCTGTAAAAGGCCATTTCGATCCCGGCAAAAAATCCCATCAGGATCAGGGTCATGAGAAACCAGGTAAGTGTTTTTAAATCGAACCTCTCTCTGTGACAAAGTACGT
>JAYRZH010000125.1:0-1797 GCA_041916555.1 Chitinophagaceae bacterium
TTTTGGGGCCACAATCAATATCAGCACCCATGATATCCAAACTGCGCCCTATTTGGAGTCCAATAATAGTGCAGGTTCTTTCAATACCTGGAAGAACACCCTTAAAGTGGGATCTGGTCTGGTTGGTGGTCATTTTACAACCGATCTTCGGCTCTCCCGGATCAGCAGCGATGGGTTTATCGACCGGGCTTCAAGTCGGCTGGAATCCTATTACCTCTCTACGGCCTGGATGAATAAAAAATCCAGTGTTCGATTCACCCATTTTGCCGGAAAGGAAAAAACCTACCAGGCCTGGTATGGCGTTTCAACAGCCGATCTTGCCAATAACCGCCGGGTGAATTATGCCGGTACAGAAAGACCCGGGGAACCCTACGACAATGAAACAGATAATTATGACCAGGACCATTACCAATTATTCTTTCAGCATGATCTGAACAACCATTGGAAATTCAATACCGCACTTTATTATGTAAAAGGAAAAGGATATTATGAACAATACAAGGCCGGGGAAAATTACTCCGACTATGGTCTTACCCCGCCAGTTTATGGAAATGATACCGTTTATACCACAGACCTGGTGAGGCAACTTTGGCTTGACAATGATTTTTACGGACAAACATTTTCCGTGTTTCACCGACAGGGCATATCCCAACTCACTATTGGTGGCGGTTGGAGCCGGTATGAAGGAAAACACATTGGCAATGTGATCTGGGCCGAAAATGGTCTGGGAAAGGACACCCGCTGGTATTTCCATCCGGCCCTAAAAACTGACCTTAACCTGTATGTAAAAGAACAGGTCAACCTGGCTAAAAACTGGTTTGCCTTTCTGGATCTTCAATACCGTGGCTTGCGTTACGAGATCAATGGCTTCCGAAACAACCCCGGTGTTTATATAAATAACTACTACCGGTTCTTTAACCCAAAGGCCGGACTGAGTTATTCCAATAAATCCGGGTGGTCCGGTTATGTCTCCTATAGCCTCGGACAAAAAGAACCCAACCGGGATGATTTCGAAGCTGGATCAACCCAATTACCCAAACCCGAAAAACTCAATGACATTGAATTGAACCTGGGTAAAAAAAGCAGCAAGTCGCAATGGGAAGCGACCCTATACTATATGCATTATAAAGACCAATTGGTACTAACCGGGAAGATCAACGATGTGGGTGCCTATACCCGCACCAATATACCTCGTAGCTACCGAATGGGGATTGAATTAAATGGCGGGTTCAGGGCCAATAAGTGGCTGCAAGTGGCGGCCAACCTTGCCCTCAGCAGCAATAAGGTGCTGGATTTTACCGAATACATGGATGATTATGATAATGGTGGTCAGTTGAGTTTTCAATATGAAAAAACGGATATCGCCTTCTCTCCCTCTGTGGTGGCTGGCGCCACACTTGTTATCACCCCGTTGAAAACGGTGGAGATCGATATCCTGAGCAAGTATGTCAGCCGGCAATACCTGGACAATACAGAGAAAAAGGATCGTAGCCTTGATCCCTTTACTGTTCAGGACCTGCAGGTTTCCTGGTCGCCATTCAAGCGGGCACTGGCAGGTACAAAGATTATGGCACAGGTGAATAATGTATTGGATTCAAAATATGAACCCAATGGATACACCTTCAGTTATTTTTACAATGGAATGCCTGCAACGGAAAATTATTATTTCCCCATGGCGGGAAGAAACTTTGTTGTAGCAGTTAACCTGACTATACGGTAGGTAAGAAGGTTGGAGATTTATAAAAGGCAAACAGAGTTTGCCTTTTATAAATCTCCAACCTCTGGTATTATCCTTTG
>JAYRZH010000125.1:1807-8003 GCA_041916555.1 Chitinophagaceae bacterium
ATGTCCCTATGGCGGTATTGAATTTTGTTGTGTCGTTTAACATGACTATCCGTTAGGTAAGAAGGTTGTAGATTTGTAATAGGCAAACTCGCTGTTTGCATTTACAAATCTCCAACCTCTGGTATTATCCTTTGATCTTCTCCTGCCATTCCAACATGCCGCCAACCAGGTTTTTGGTATTGGTAAAACCCATGGTCTCCAGCATCATGCAGGCGGTCAGGCTTCTTTTTCCACTGCGGCAATGAATGATCAGTTCCTCATTCTTGAAAGGTTCCAGTTCATCCACCTGAAATGATTGTATCTGTCCCAGCGGGATCAGTTTGGCGCCAATATTGAATTCCGCATATTCATTGGGCTCGCGCACATCAATGATGTTTAATTTTTCACCCGCATCCATACGGGCTTTCAACTCTTCAACAGTTATGTTTTCCATTTCAATTAGTTTATCGGGTTTAAATTAGTAGCCGTATCAATCACCGGTTTCTCTACCATCAGCCAAACATCCATCATCTGCCCCGGACGTATCCGCTGTACCTTTCCTTCATCATCCATACGCTTGGGGTTCTGGTCAAAGATATAGGCATTGAGCGTGTCGGTAACCCCGGCGGCCTGGACCACCAAAATACTGATCCCCCGGCTCTCCAAGTCGGCCTTGGCCTGCGAATAGGTAAGCCCCAGCAGATAAGGAACCGGATACTGTGTGTCCCCCACTCCATCTCCCAGCACCAGATCGATCTCGGTTCCCATTTGTATTTTAGCACCTGGTTTGATGGCCTGGCCATTGACAAGTTGTTCCAATACGGAATTCTTTGCAAAATCGGGTTTGGTGGTGGTATCTCCCACGCGAAGACCCATATTCTTTAATTGCATTTCGGCACTGCGAAAACTAAATCCGATCAGGTTGGGCATTTCGATCACAGGAGGCACGGCCCGGTTGATGGTTATATAGACAGTCCTGTCAATTTTCACTACCGCATCCCCCTCTGGTACCTGGCGTATGACAGATAAGGGAGGAATCGTATCGATATAAATGGAATCCACTATTTCCAGGTCAAACCCACCGGCGCGCAGTAATTTGCGGGCCTCTTCGAGTGATTTGCCGGTGACATCGGGAACATTTCTTGACTTCCCGTGTTTGGTGATGAGGTTGAGAGAGATCACAAACAGGAACAAGACGGCCACCACCAGTACAAGAAAAGCGGCAATATTAGCCCATAGTGGTTTTTTGGTGATAAATGAAAACACGTTGGTGTATTTAGGTTATGATTCAGGAAGCACGTAAGGCTTCATCGGTTATCGCTGAATAAAAACTGGTCAGGTCCATACCCGCGGCCCTGACCTGCTGGGGAACAATGCTTGCTTCACTTTGGCCAGGAATGGTATTTACTTCCAGCATATAGGGCTTACCTTGGTCCTCTTCATAGATGAAATCGATCCGGATCACACCGCGGCAATTGAATACGGCATAAATAGTGCGCGCGGCTTCCCTGATCTTTTCGGCAACCGATTCACTGATCTCCGCCGGGGTGGTTTCTGTTGATTTACCCTGGTATTTGGCCTCAAAATCAAAAAAGGCCTTGTCATGATCCGCTTTTACTTCGGTGATCGGCAATACATGGATATTTCCCTGAGACCGGTAAACCCCCACGGTAAATTCACGGCCTTTAACCATTTCTTCCACCAGCACCTGGTTGTCCTCGGCAAAGGCCTTTTCAATTGCTGTATCCAATTCTTCAGGCTTAAAGACTTTGCTCATGCCGATGCTGGAGCCCCCATTGTTGGGTTTGACAAATACGGGGTAATTCAATTTATCACGAAAAGCGGCAGAACCGGTATAGGCATGGTGAAAAAGATGAACCGAGTGGGCCACTGAAATACCGGCCATCGAAGCCACAGCCACTGTATAACGCTTGTTGAAGGTAATGGCCGAGCTAGCCGCGTCGCAGGAAGTATAAGGAATTCCCAGGGTGTCAAAATATCCCTGCAGTTTTCCATCCTCACCAGGGGTACCATGGATACAAATAAAAACGGCATCAAAATGAACCCTTCCACCTGGAAGGGGCAGGCTGAAATCATTTTTATCCACCGCGATGGTATCCTGGTAGAACCAGCCATCCTTTCGAACATCAATCAGGTAAACATCATATTTCGAACGGTCGAGATGGGTATCGATCGTTTTAGCGCTCTTATAGGATATCACTGCCTCGCCGGAATAACCTCCTGTCAGCAGGGCGATCTTTTTGGTCATGGACGGTATAAGTATTTGTGGGACAAATATTCGTAAAATCCGGGGGATTTGAAAGAATTCAAACGCCATATCGGGCAACTTATTCGCAGATGACCCGGATTAATGGAAAATTTAACAAACAAAAATAAGAAAGGTGAAGGCCATCTACTTCCTTCACCTTTTTACGACGGGAAATATCACCCGCCAGAATGAAACAGTACTGGACTGTTTTGTATTAGCCCTAAGTTATGAAAAAATGAGTGGGAACGCATGGTTTTGCCCCCCTTTTTTTCCACAATCAGATGTGCATTTTATCCTTCTTGGCCAGGAGTTCCTCAACCGTTTCCCGGTACATTTCATCAGGCACACAGCAATCAACCGGGCATACGGCAGCGCATTGGGGTTCTTCGTGGAAACCCTGACATTCAGTGCATTTGTTGGGTACGATAAAGTAGGTATCTGTGGCAATCGGGGCATTCTTTTGTTCCGCATCTATCGCGGAGCCATCCATGAGGGTAAAAGTGCCTTTTACAGTGGTTCCATCGGCAATGGCCCATTCTACACCACCTTCATAAATGGCGTTATTGGGGCATTCCGGTTCACAGGCACCGCAGTTAATACATTCTTCGGTGATCTTGATTGCCATATCTTTTGATTTTAAATTACGGAATAGCGAATTTTGAAAGTTCTACAAATATAAAACACCGTTATAAAAATAAAAATGAATTTGGCACAACGCATCGATCTTTTGGTCCGCCTGGGAGAATACATGTCCGGTGATACACCCGAATGGCAGGAGGTTAAACAAAAGGCCGGTTTGGAAAATGGGTGGTTTACCCCGGAATTTGTGGAGGCTTCTATCCGGTCCATCACCCAGGGATACCTGAACAGGGATACCCTGGAGTCCTTCCTGAAAAACTATCCGTTTCTACAGGAAAAGTACCCCGCAAGACGGATCGGGATCGTCATGGCCGGAAATATCCCCCTGGTTGGGTTTCACGACCTGCTTTGTGTCTTTCTTTCCGGTCACCAGGCCTTGATCAAAGCCTCCTCCAAAGACCGGGTAATGATCGAACACCTGGCCAACAAGCTCCTGGAATGGGCCCCTGCCTCCGAAACCATACCCATCAGGTTCCAGGATATGCTCAAGGATTGTGAGGCCTATATCGCCACAGGGAGTACAAACAATTACCGGTATTTTGAATAATATTTTTTCAAATACCCCCATATAATCCGTCGCAACCGTAGCTCCGTTGCCCTTCTGGATGGAAGTGAAAGCCGGGAAGAACTGGATCTCCTGTCCACAGACAATCACCTCTATTTTGGCCTGGGTTGCCGAAACGTGACCAAACTGATGGTGCCGGAGGAATATGATTTTGTACCCCTGATCGAAGCTTTCAAAAAATTCAATTACCTGGGTGAACATCACAAATACAAAAACAATTATGACTATAACCTGGCCCTGCTCCTGCTAAACGGAAAAAACTATATGTCATCCGGCAGCCTGTTGCTGGTGGAAAACCCCTCCATTTTCTCCCCACTTAGTGTGCTACACTACGAAAAGTATGCGGATAAGGATAAAGCCGTGAAAGACCTTGAGGCAAATCCCGACCTTCAATGCCTGGTGGGACATGGATTTATCCCTTTTGGACAGGCCCAGTGCCCAACGATCAGGGATTTTGCCGATGGAGTGGATACCCTGGCTTTCATTGGGAAAACCTTTCATAACTACGAAAGCCTTAGTAAATGATTTGTTAAACTGAAAAAGGGACAGTTTTTCTGTATAAATGTCTTTGTTATTTTGTAGGCACAAACTTTGAATCGAAAACTTAAAAATCAGTATAGAACATGAAATGGAAACAGATACTTCTGATCGTCATGATTAGCAGTGGAACAGCCCTGGCCAGTGTTTGGGGCTATTCCAAGTGGGTACAGCAGAAATCAGTATCCGTAGCGGGGTCGGATGGCAAATTGCCTGTCAATTATGCAGGATTTTTTGGGGGTAAACCGGGAGATGCCGGAGCACCGATCGATTTTACCCAGGCTGCCAACGCCTCCGTGCAGGCCGTGGTACACATCAAAACCAAGATCCCGGCCCAGAAGGTAAGTAATGATATTCCCCGCAAACGCGGTGGAATGTTTGACGACTGGTTTGACCAGTTTTTTGACCTGGGCCCCCAAGTCATACCTGAACAACGCGCTTCCGGTAGCGGGGTACTGATCAGTGATGACGGCTATATCGTCACCAATAACCACGTGATCGATGACCAAAAAGGTGGCGTGGCTGAAGAGATCAATGTAACCTTGCATAACAAGAAATCCTATAAAGCCCGTCTTATTGGCCGCGACCCCAGCAGTGACCTGGCCGTGCTGAAAATTGATGCCACCAGGCTACCCTATATGGTCTATGGCAATTCCGATGAGGTTAAACTGGGTCAATGGGTTCTGGCTGTGGGGTATCCCCTCACCCTGGAAACAACAGTGACAGCGGGTATCGTGAGCGCTAAAGGCCGCGCAATTGGGATCAATAGCCGGCAAAGCAACAGCCCCATTGAATCCTTTATTCAGACAGACGCCGCCGTTAACCAGGGAAACAGCGGGGGCGCCCTCGTGAATACATCCGGCCAGCTAATTGGTATCAACTCGGCCATCCTGGCCCCCAGCGGTACCTATGCGGGGTATTCTTTCGCGATCCCTGTAAAGCTGGTAAAAAAGATCGTCAACGATATCATCGAATTTGGAGATGTACAAAGAGGATACCTGGGTATTACCTACCCCTCCGGCGACCTTAGCGAAGAACAACAAAAAGAGTTAGGTTTCCGCGAAGGAGAAGGGGTTTATGTATCCGGTGTTTCCCCTGACGGTGCCGCTGTATCAGCGGGTATTAAAAAAGGAGATATCATTACCCGGATAAACAACGAACCTGTTTCCAGCGGCTCCGAAATGAGCGCCCAGGTGGCCAATTTCCGTCCGGGTGATAAAGTCAGCGTAACCTTTAAACGTTCTGGCAAAGAAACCACGGCCAACGTAGTGCTCAAGGCCAAGGCCGGTAATTTTGATGTGGTGAATGCTGGCAATATCAACGACATAATCGGTGGTGAACTGGCTACCCTGGATGCCAAGAAAGCCGAAAGACTGGGTATTGATGGCGGAGTGGAAGTGAAAAAGGTATTTGGTGGCGGCCCGCTTAACAAAGCCCGCGTGGAAGATGGGTTTGTGATCACCAGCATAAATGACCGCCCGGTAAAAACACGGGAAGAACTGATTAAACTGTTGAATAGCTTCAATAACGTTTTCCAGGTAAAAGGAATTTATCCGGGGTATGATGGTGTTTATACCTTCCCGGTAAAATTGAATGAAGAATAAGCTTGAAAGGATAAGATTTGTATTGTAAGAACCAGAAATAAAAATCAAGAAAAAAAACGAGGAAGGGTCAATCCTTCCTCGTTTTTTATTTTTGATTTTTTCTATCTCCCGGGTTATTTCACATAGACATAATACCCCCATCCTGCCACCACCCCTTCCCTATTCTGGCTCCAGTCTTGTTCCTGTCCCGAGAATAACTCGGTGAACTTTCCTTGCAAACGCGTATCGGTAATACGAAACGGCAATTCAAAATGAGGGGAGAAATGAAGGATCACCAGGACCTGATTTTCCCCATGGCTTCTTAAAAAGGCATAGACCTTATCATCCGCGCTGGTATGCAACCGAACCGGTAAGGTATCTGCTTCACGGGCCTTCATGGCTGGGTGAAAAGAATGCAGATCCAGCAGTTTTTTATAAAAACTTTCCAGGTAAAACTGACCGGTCCACTCAATAGGATCCTTGTCAAAAAAGGCTAGTCGTTTGTGATTAGGGTCTTCCTGTCCGGAATAGACCAGTGGTATGCCACTCCAGGTAGCGCTGAAAACGGCCAATACCCTCGCCATATCCCCATACTTTTCATATTCTGTCCCATTCCAACTGTTT
>JAYRZH010000126.1:0-7984 GCA_041916555.1 Chitinophagaceae bacterium
CTATTACCTATAACCTATAACCCAAAACCTAAACCCAAAAACCCCACTCCCCCCACTACTCCTCCACCCTCGTCAACTTCATGCTCGCAACGGGGGCTACGATCAGCGGGAATTTTTCGATGGTTACGTTGGAGGGATCGAGGCCAAAGCCGCGTTCTTCGGAGAGGCTGATTTCCTTAAGCCAGAAATATAGTTTCATCACGATCCTTTCGAAGAAGGGGAGTTCATTATCCTGGCTCAGGAATTTTTCCATGACGATAAATTGGAAATCGCCGGTTACATTGTTTTTCTCCAGGCTTTCATAGCGGCTGGTGATATTCACTTCCTTGTTGGCCACCAGGTCTTCCACCACTTTGCGGAACATCAGGTTAATGCGTGGTTCCATCCTGAATCCCAGTCTGAAATCAACCCGGATAATATCATTGGGGATGATATGGTCCACCTTGTATTCGCAGGTATAAGGATCATCCATTGTATCCACATGCACAAACCAGTAGATATCAGCCCGTTTTGGTTTTTTGTTAAGGATGGAATAAATGATCTTATGCTCGATCTCTTTGGGGTTATTGGCGCTAGTGAGGTAAACCAGGTGGGTGGCGTATTTGGGGATCGATTTGTCATTACTCAATTCCTGTATCTTGGGGATATAGTGTTCCAGCCGTACAAATTCCACATATCGGTTTTTGATCTTTCGCGACCTGTACCAGACATACATGATCAGGAACAGCCCGCCGCCCACAATCAGGGTAACATAACCACCATGTGGGAATTTTTCAAGATTGGCAAATAGGAAGCCAAATTCGATGGACAGGTACACCAATAAGTATAGATAGATCAGGTAGGATGTTGTTCGCCTGGATATGAGGAAATTGGCAAAAAGGATGGAAGTGGCGATCATACACAAGGTGATTGCTAAGCCATAGGCCGCTTCCATGTTGGTTGACTTTTTGAAGTACAGCACAATGCCTACACAACCAAAAAATAACAGGAAGTTTACCCCGGGAATATAAAGTTGTCCGCGCTCCTCTGTAGGGTAATTGATCCGCAGTTTGGGCCAAAGGTTAAGTCGCATGGCCTCACTGACCAGGGTAAAGGAGCCACTGATCAGGGCCTGGCTGGCGATAATGGCAGCCAGCGTGGCGATGATGATACCAAACAACCTGAACTGTTCGGGCATAACCCCATAAAAAGGGTTGCCTGTGGAGATATCAAAATAGGTGCCCCGGTAATTGGCCAGGAGCCAGGCACCCTGACCAAGATAGTTGAGGATAAGACAGCTTTTTACAAAGATCCAGGAGTAACGAATATTCCATTTGCCACAATGTCCCAGGTCGGAGTACAGGGCTTCGGCCCCGGTGGTACAGAGGAATACCGCGCCAAGTATCCAGAACCCTTTTGGATAGAGGGTCAACAGTTGCACGGCATAGTGCGGGCTAAAAGCCCTGAAAATATGCATGTCATCAAACAGGTGGCTGATACCCAGCACGGCCAGCATCACAAACCAGATCGTCATCATTGGCCCAAACAACCCCCCGATGGAGGCGGTGCCAAATTGCTGAAGAAAAAACAAGACCGTGATAATGCCCAGTACAATGTAAATGATTGTCCAGTCAGTGATATCTCGGAATACCTCGATCTGTCGTAAACCTTCCACTGCGGAGGTAACCGAAATCGGCGGGGTGATCATGCCGTCCGCAATAAGCGCGGCACCACCCAGCATGGCCGGAATGACCAGCCATTTGCGTTGCCGGCGAACCAGGGCAAACAAAGAAAATATACCCCCTTCCCCCCGGTTATCAGCCCGAAGGGTGAGGATCACATATTTAAATGTCGTTTGAAGCGTCAGGGTCCAGATAATACAGGAAAGCCCACCCAATACCAATTCATCCGTGATCACACGATCCTTGATGATCGCGTTCATTACGTACAATGGAGAGGTACCGATATCCCCGTAAATGATACCCAGGGCAATGATTAGTCCGGCAAAGCTTACCTTGTTCGTCGAAAATTTCACTTGTTAGTTTTGTTAGGTCAACGCAAAACGGTTTACCCGAAGTTTATCTGCAAAGGTATAAGGAAAAAAACGGGACAGGCAACTCCGGGTACCATCTTCTTCGTCATGGAATACGAACAAGAGTTCGTGTAATTGCCGGGTATTTGGCATCCTGGCCTGTACAGCCGCCCCTTTTAACTTTAATATTTAACCAACAGACGGATTGGCGGCCTATTCGTAACTTTATAGAAGAAATTGAGTGATATGCGAAACCTTAGAAGAACATCCTTGCTGCTTGCCACCCTTTTTGGCCTCCTTGGGGCCCTCCAAGCCCAGAAGATCGTTTATTCAGAACCCGACCGGGAAGATGGCCGGCGTATTGACTTTGAGATCATCGGTAAGATTTCGGGCAATTTCCTGGTCTATAAAAGTGTCCGCAGCGATTCCTATATCTGCGTTTACGATAATGAGATGAAAATGATCGGGAAAGTTAAACACGAGTATATGCCTGATCAGCGTCTGATCAACGTGGACTTCTTTCCCTATAATGACTTTACCTACATGATCTACCAATTTCAACGCAGAGGGATCATTCACTGCATGGGGGTAAAAATTGATGGGAACGGGAAGAAAATGGAGGAAGCGGTTGAACTTGACACCACCCATATTGGCATCACCTCAAACAACAAGATTTATACCTCCCTTTCCTCGGAAGACAAGAGCAAGATCATCATCTTTAAAGTCAATAGTAAGAACCGGGAACGGTACATCGTTACCACCAAGCTTTTTGACAATAAACTGAACTTATTGCAGAAAGACCAGCTTGTTATGCCTATGGATGAGCGAAACGATTATCTGGGAGAATTCCTGCTGGACAATGAGGGCAACCTGGTCTTTACCAAGTATTTCCGAAACAATAACGACAATATCACCGCCGCCTACCTGGTCCTTAAGGAAGCCTATTCCAGCGAATTCCGCTATATCCCGGTTGATTTCAAAGATATCTTACTGGATGAGTTAAGGATCAAGGTGGACAATTTCAGTAAACGGTATTTTGTCAACTCCTTTTATGTCAAACAAAAAAGGGGGAATATAGATGGAATGTATTTCTTTGTCTGGGACCGTAACCAGGAAAAGACCCTGCTGAATAATTCCCTCGAGTTCTCGGAAGACCTTCGCCGGGAAGCCCGGGATAATGGCAGTTTCAGGACCGCTTTCAATGATTTCTTTATCCGCTCCATCACCACCAAGGCTGATGGGGGATTTGTGGTTACCTCCGAAGCCTATTATACCACATCCAGGGGCGGGTTGTGGAACCGCTGGGATTATATGTATGGTTCGCCATGGCTTTCCCCGGCCGATTATTATTCCTATTCCCCTTATTATAGCAACTGGTACTGGCGAAACAGGTTTGGTAACAATTCAGGCGCCGTCCGCTATCACGCCGAAAATATCATCCTGCTTTCTTTTGATAAGACAGGCAAACTGGAATGGAACAACGTGATCAAAAAGGAACAGTTTGATGATGAATCGGATGACCGGGTATCCTACCAGGTGATGAATACCGGTGGAAACCTGCATTTCATTTTTAATATCCCGGAAAAAAGAAACCTGCTCCTGAGCGATTTTACCCTGGAACCCGGAGGCAAGATCAATCGTAACCCCACGTTGAAAAACCTCGACAAGGGCTACGAATTCATGACCAAATATGGCAAACAGGTTAGCGCCAGACAGATGATTATTCCATGTATATACCGCAATAACTATATTTGTTTCGCCAAACTGGAGTACAACTAATACAACCCCAACACGGTGATCGGTATATTCAAACAGAAAACACCTGTCAATATCCTCATTCTTTTTGTAGCAGGTATCCTGCTTAAACTCTCCATTTTTACACATCCCCATGGCCCCCTGGTGACAGGGGAAGACAGTTTTCTATACCGTCAACTGGCGTCCTGGTTGCAAACCCGCCTCTCCCCGGTGGTCATAGCCGCATTGGCCTATGGCCTGATTTTTCTGCAGGCCATGATCATCAACCGGTTTGTGGCCGATTACCGAATGGTCCAGAAAAGCACCTACCTACCGGGCATGTCATACCTGCTGATTACCTCGTTGTTACCGGAGTGGAATTGGTTTTCGGCGCCTTTATTGATCAATACTTTTCTGTTGCTGATATTCTTTGCCCTGTTCCGGCTTTATAACCAGCAACAGATACGGGGAATGGTTTTTAATATCGGACTTATCCTGGGTCTTGGTTCTTTCTTCATGACCAGTTCGCTGTTATTTATAGTATGGGTTTTGCCCGCTTTGTTTGTGATGAGACCCATCCGTGTACAGGATTGGATCATCTGCATCATGGGTTTGCTGACCCCCTATTATTTTTATGCTGCCTACCTGTTGATTACCGGGGGCTGGGCACTGAATAAAATAATGCCTACTTTTTCCTTTCATGTGCCATCACTTGAACCATCCTTCTGGCTCCCCGGAGCAGCATTGCTGATCCTCATCCCCTTCCTGGTGGGAGGGTATTTTATCCAGGTCAACCTTCGTCGGATGCTGATCCAGGTGCGGAAAAATTGGAGCCTGGTACTTATTTACCTGCTGGTTTCCCTTTTTGTGCCCTTTCTTTCCGGAGGTGTCTATTTTGAAAACTGGGTGGTGATCACCATTCCCTTTGCCATTTTTCACAGTTGCGCTTATTTCTATCCCAAAGCCCGGTTCTTTCCACTGCTTTTGTTCTGGGGTACCGTAGCCTTTGTAGTAGCCAGGGAATATCTGGCTTGATGCAGGAGAAGGAGCAGGGAAAACCTTGTTTGCCAACCCAGTCCACCCTTTCCGATCATACCTCCAAATTCACTATTTTTGCCTCATGAAATTCGGAGTTGTAGTATTCCCCGGGTCCAATTGCGACCGTGATATGCACGATGCCCTTGCCCACGATATGGGTCAGGAGGTAATCATGCTCTGGCACAAGGATAAGGACCTGAGTATGTTCAGTACCGAAGATTGTATTGTCCTGCCCGGTGGTTTTTCTTATGGCGATTACCTGCGCTGTGGAGCCATTGCCCGGTTTAGTCCGCTGATGCAACAGGTGATCGAATTTGCCAATAAGGGAGGGAAAGTATTCGGGGTCTGTAATGGCTTCCAAATTCTTTGCGAATCACATCTCCTGCCAGGGGCCCTTCTTCGCAATGAACACCAGAAATTTGTTTGCAAGAATATTTTCCTGAAAGATAATGACAGCCTGATCTACAAAATTCCTGTAGCCCATGGGGAAGGCCGGTATTATGCCGATGAAAAAACCCTTGACGCCCTGGAAGCCAATAACCAGGTCATATTCCGGTATTGTGATGAGAACGGAAATATCACCCCTGAGGCAAACCCCAATGGGGCCGCCCGCAATATTGCAGGAATCTGTAATGCCAGCCGCAACGTATTTGGAATGATGCCCCATCCTGAAAGGGCCGCATCGGAGGTTTTAGGGAATACGGATGGCCGGAAAATCCTTAAAGATTTATTAATGTCCGGGCAATTTGCCACCCAAATGGCCTGATTGAGCGTCATTTAAGCGTGTTCGTCACTTTTGTTACAAAATAGCTCAAAAGGAAACCTAATTTTGTTCAGGATATACCGGTCAAAGTGAAGCCTATTCAAAAAATGCGTATGAAATCGATCCTGTACATTCTCATTCTTTCTGTAACAGCCTGCACGGTCAAGGCACAGAACCCTGTTTCCTGGACATTTTCAGCGAAGAAGACCGCTGATAAAACCTATGAGGTAAAACTCACTGCCACCATCGATGCCGGATGGCATCTTTATTCCCAAACCCAACCCGAAGACGCCATAGCGATCCCCACAGCGATCGTGTTTACAAAAAACCCACTTATTGGTCTTGAGGGAACAGTAAAGGAAATAGGCAAACTGGAAAAGTACCACGACAAAACGCTGGATGTATCAGCCAACCAGTATTCCAAAAAAGTGGAATTTGTACAGGTTGTCAAAGTCAAAGGAAATGGCCGTACCAATGTTTCCGGCACCGTTGAATTCCAGACCTGTAATGATGAACGTTGCCTTCCCCCAAAGAAGGTCAACTTTAGCGTTTCCCTCAATTGACCTGTTTCCAATTTTATAACCCGGCCACTCCCCGCCAGGAGTGTTCCCCTGTTAATACTTCACCCTTATGAGGAGATATTTCCTTCGGGCCTGTTTATTCGTTTTCGGCATGCTGCTGGTCACCGGCACCCTGTCTGCACAAACCTCCGATAGCCTGGTAGGCTGGACCGTTGAATCAAAAAAGACCGCAGAGGGCAGGTACGATCTTATTTTCAAGACCTCCGGGGCTGCCGGATGGCAATTATTCAGTCCTGACCAGGTAATTTCCGAGATCAGCATGTCCAGTTTGATTTTCCCCGACTCAAGTATCCGGCTTGATGGACAGGTTACCCCGCTTACCCCAGCTTCCTCCGTTCAAAGTCCTTTGTTTGGCGATGTAAAAATTCAGGAAGGCCCGGCTGAATGGAAGGCAACCATTTCCATTCCCGGTCAGGTGCCGGCCCAATTACAGGGCAGTCTTCAATTTTATTATGGAAAAGGAGAAGAGTTTGTAACCGCCGCTCCCTTTGAATTCCAGGTAGGGCTGGAAGGTGGTCAGTCAAAAACCTTTGAAATGAAGGTGGCGGGTCTTGATATAAAAAAACCCGTAGCCGATTGCGGAGATGATGGGACGGCGAACAAGAGCCTGCTCACCATTTTCCTGCTTGGACTCGGAGGTGGATTGATCGCGCTGCTTACCCCCTGTGTTTTTCCGATGATACCGGTGACCGTTACCTTTTTCACCAAAAAATCACAGGACCGGAAAAAGGGGGTGTTCAATGCAGTCTTGTACGGACTTTTTATTTTCCTGATCTATGTACTTATCACGATCCCCTTTCATCTGGCTGGCAATACCAACCCGGAGATTTTCAATAATATTTCCACCAATGTGTGGCTGAACCTGGTGTTCTTTGCCATCTTTGTAACCTTTGCGCTTTCTTTCTTTGGGCTTTTTGAGATTGGTCTCCCCGCTTCCCTGGCCAATAAATCCGATTCCAAATCGGGACTTGGCAATATTGCCGGCATTTTCTTTATGGCCACAACCC
Source organism: Chitinophagaceae bacterium (assembly GCA_041916555.1). Classification (GTDB taxonomy): domain Bacteria; phylum Bacteroidota; class Bacteroidia; order Chitinophagales; family Chitinophagaceae; genus SpSt-398. The sequence goes on from JAYRZH010000126.1 coordinate 7,135, forward strand.
TGGCTATTGTATCCTTTTCCTGTACAGGTCCTATTCTGGGCACCTTGTTGGTAGGGGTGGCCAACCAGGGCGCCTGGCCGCTCACGGTAGGGGCCGCGGGTTTTGGGATCGCCCTGGGACTTCCCTTTGCCCTTTTTGCCCTCTTCCCCAACTGGCTACAATCCCTGCCCCGCTCGGGAGGATGGATGACCGATGTTAAAGTGGTGCTTGGTTTTATTGAAGTGGCCCTGGCTATAAAATTCCTGTCCAATGCCGACCTGGTTCAGCAATGGGGGATTATCAAACGAGAAATATTTATCGGCTCCTGGGCCCTGATCAGTTTGCTAATTGTACTTTACCTGACTGGCTTGCTGAAATTAGGTCACTCATCTCCGGTAAAGAAATTCGGAGCCATACGGATTTTTTTCATCGCCCTGTTCTCAGTAACAACAATTTACCTGGTACCGGGTGTAACCAATACCAAATACGCCAACCTGAAATGGATCAGTGGGTTCCCACCTCCCATGTGTTATAGCATCTATTCCCATCCGGTGAACTGTGTAACGGGATTCCAGCCATTGGAAAATGAATTTGAACAGGCCCTGGAAAAAGCAAAAGCGGAGAATAAACCCGTGTTGATCGACTTTACCGGCTGGGCCTGTGTCAATTGCCGGAAAATGGAAGAAAGCATTTGGACCGATCCCGCCGTTCAGCAATTGATGCGTGATTCCTTTGTAGTGGTTTCGCTGTATGTGGATGAACGCCGAAACCTGCCCCTGACCGAACAGATGTTGTATAAGGACAGTAGCGGAAGAGAGAAACCGATCATAACGGTATGGGATAAATTGTCCACTTTCCAAACGGTTAATTT
>JAYRZH010000127.1:0-7974 GCA_041916555.1 Chitinophagaceae bacterium
TGGCGATTTCATGTTTGAAACAAATATTGAGTTTAGGTTCCCCCTGGCCCGAATAGCGGGTTACCAGGTAACCAGCGCCTTGTTTTCAGATATCGGGAATGTGTGGTTTATCCGTCCCAATGATGACTTTCCCGGGGGGGAACTGACCAGTGTCAAGAAATTCTTTAAAGACCTGGCAGTGGGTGTTGGGACCGGGATGCGCTTTGATTTTGAATTCCTGGTTGTCCGTCTTGACTATTCCTTAAAAGCCCGTAACCCCACTCCTGCCCCCAGCAATGCGGATGCGCAGAGTAAATGGTTCTATAAATGGAACGGGGGAACACTCCTGCATGGCGTTTTTCAGTTAGGGATAAACTACCCGTTTGTAAGGTTTTGAATACCGAGTTGCCCCTTTATTTCTATCTCCGCTTTTTCCATACTCATGGCATCCTCCACCCTGAACTCTCCTATCCTTGTGCGGCGGAGGCTACTGAGATACCCACCACAACCCAGGGCAGCGCCAAAATCGTTGGCAAGACTTCGGATATAGGTTCCGGTACTACATACCACCCGAAAATCCACTTCGGGTAATTCAAGTCGGGTGATCTCAAACACGGAGATCTTAACCGGGCGCGGTTCAAGTTTTACTTCCTTACCCTGGCGGGCCAGTTCGTAAACCCTTTTACCATCTACTTTAATGGCAGAATGAGCAGGGGGAACCTGAAGGATATCTCCGGTAAATTTCCCGGTAGCTGCCAGTATCATGTCCTTTGTTACCCCTTCAAGGGATTTGAAATCACCAGGTTCACTTTCCAGGTCATAGGTGGGAGTAGTAGCGCCCAGGTTTATGGTACCGGTATATTCTTTCTCCCGGGCCATATATTCATTGATCTTCTTGGTGAGTTTGCCGGTGCAGATGATCAGCAAGCCGGTGGCCAGCGGATCAAGTGTACCGGCATGGCCCACTTTCTTGATCCGGACAAGATTGCGAATCTTTCTGACGGCATCAAAAGAGGTCCAGCGAAGCGGTTTATCGATTAGCAAAACCTGTCCGGCTTCGTATGGGTTGGGGGTCATGGCGCGAAGGTAGTACACTCAAATGGACATCCTGTTCTTGACTTCCAGGTATTTGTTGATCGTGTTTACGGTGAGGTCTTCAGGGGCGGTGAGAATAGAAAGTATCCCATTTTTCTGCAATTCCCGAACCATCCTTCTTTTTTCATTGCTGAATTTTTCCCCAATGGTCTTTACATAAATATCCTCGATGGTTTGCGCCTTTGATTGTTGCAGGGCCCTGAGTTCGGTGTTTTCAAAGATCACCACCAGCAGGAGGTGGTACCTGGCAATACGCTGGAGGGAAGGCAATTGCCTTTCCATGCTTTCAAAAGACTCAAAGTTGGTAAAATAAACCAGCAGGCTACGGTGGCTGATCCGGTTTCTGATCACTGAAAAAAGTCTTTCCAGGTCTGGTTCCAGGAATCTTGTCTGTTGTTTGTAAAGAGATTCAAGGATGAGGTTGATCTGGGTAGGCTTTCGGTCTGCCGGAAGAAAAGTATCCACCTGCTCGGCAAAGGTGATAAGCCCGGCCTTATCCTGCTTGGCCAGCGCCACATTACTCAATACCAGGGCGGCATTGATGGCATGATCCAACAAGGTCATCCCTTTGAAGGGCATTTTCATTACCCTTCCCTTGTTCACCAGGCAATAGATCTGCTGGCTGCGTTCATCCGTAAATGAATTAACCATGAGGTCGCTGCGACGGGCGGAAGCTTTCCAGTTGACTGTCCGGTAATCATCCCCCCTGACATACTCTTTGATATGTTCAAACTCCATGCTGTGGCCAAGCCTTCTTACTCTTTTGACCCCTGCTTCCTCCAATCGATTGCTGATAGCCAGAAGCTGGTACCGGCGCATCTGCATATAGGAGGGATAAACTTTTACGATCTGGTTACTTCCGAAGTTAAACTTCCGGGTGATCAATCGAAGGGGGCTGCTTACCAGCAATATTGTTTGGCCAAATACATATTCCCCGCGTGAAAGGGGTTTGAGATAATAGGTGTGAATTTTCTTTTCATGACCAGCCAGTTTTTCAAGCACCCCGGGTGACCTGTCCTGAAATTGGTCAGGCATTTCTTCCAATATCCGAAGGTCTATCGGAAAGGGATAGGTGTTTTCCAGTTCGATCCGCACTTCATTGTCATCGCCATGACTAAACCGTTCATTGGTGATCCGCTGGGCTTTGACGCCTTTCCGGCTTCCATATAAAAGCATGGTATCAACGAGTAGGCTAAGGAATAAGAAAGCAAGCGCGATCAGACCAGCCTGGTAGAGGTTGGGAATAAAATAGCTTGCTGCAAAAAGCAGGGCAAGCAATCCTGCCAGTACATAAGCGCGTGTATGTAAATAAAATGACCTGGTCATTACCTGTGAATAATGCTATTACCTGGGAACTTCCATTCCTTCTATCACTTGTTTGATCACTTCATCTTCCGTGATGCCTTCCATTTCCTTTTCCGGGGCCAGAATGATGCGGTGGCGAAGGACGGGGGTTACTACCGACAGAATATCTTCGGGGGTTACAAAATCCCGTCCCGACAGGGCAGCCATGGCCTTTGCGGCATGCATGACCGCCAGAGAGGCCCTGGGGGAAGCGCCGAGATAGATAGACTTATGATTTCGGGTTTGCTGGATCAGCCTCGCAATGAAAGCGATCAATTTATCTTCAATCAGTAATTTCTTAACCTGTTGCCGGATCTGGTTGATTTGTTCGCCATGAAGTACGGATTGAATTTTGTCCATGGGATTGGTACTTCCCATTTCATGAAACAGGCTGAGCATGGTCACTTCCTGTTCTTCTGTAGGATAGGGCACGAGTATTTTAAACAAAAAACGGTCAAGCTGAGCCTCCGGCAACCGGTAGGTTCCTTCCTGTTCGATGGGGTTTTGGGTAGCCAGTACCATAAACGGAGAGGGCAAAGGATAGGTTTTTCCATCCACTGTGGCCTGTCTTTCTTCCATCACCTCAAACAGGGCCGATTGTGTTTTGGCGGGTGCTCGGTTGATCTCGTCGATCAGCACGATATTACTGAATACCGGGCCTGGTTTGAATTCAAATACGGCTTCGCGGGGATTAAACACCGGAGTGCCCAGAACATCCGAAGGCATGAGGTCGGGCGTAAACTGAATTCTGGAAAATCCGGCATTGATGCTACGGGCCACCAGTTTGGCGGTGAGTGTTTTGGCAACACCGGGTACGCCTTCTATCAGTACATGCCCATCGGCCAGGATAGCAGCAAGGATCAGTTTGACCATTTCATCCTGACCAACGATGATCTTTTTGATCTCGGTCCGGATATTTACCACCGCATCATTCAATGCAGTCAGGTCAACCCTTGATTGATACATTTGTTCGTCCATATTCAGGTGTGTTTATAGAATTTATCCAAACGATTATAAAAATTTTCCAATTGGGCCTCGGAAATGGAGGGGCCTTTCTCCAGATGGGAGATAAACCCGAGGATATCCCTCAATTCATTTTCCGGGTAACCCGATTTAAAATGAAGTGCTTTCACTAGCTCATCATCCAGCTTGGTGGTGGTTACCCGGTACCGGTTTCTGACATGCTCGAGAAAATAGGAACCCATTTTAACGCACAGGTTCCGGTGATCGCCGCGTTCATGGTAAAGTCGTCCGATGGTCCTCACAAAGTCCAGGGAGTCGTTCTTTGGCGGGGTAAGGATCGGTACAGGCTTTTTCTTTCTTCGCATTTCCAGTAATACATAAACAAGCAGGGTTATAATGCCAACCCATAGGGCCGCTTTCATGGAGGGGTACCGCATCATGACAGTCCACCAGTTGGCCTGGTCCTTATCGGGTTGTGGAGGCTGGTGTTCTTTGTTGGTGAAATATCCATCCCAATAAACCCGTTGCACCGATGCCGGTAGCAGGGAAAATAACTGTTCGTAGTAGGCGATATTTTTTTTATGCAGTAAGAAATAATTAGAGAGTGAGAGTGGCGCGGTATGAAAATAGATATTTCCGCCGCCTACATGGTAACGAAAGAGTATCGGGTTGCCCGGTTTATCGGTAGCCATGATATCCACCAGGCTGTCGTTCCAGGTATGTATGGGGGAATAAAAATCATATCCCGGGTAAGAGAATTGTTGATCGGTTTGAAAAAAGGTCCCCGGGAGATTGACGGTAAAGGAGTCATCAAAGGGCATCAGACGTTCATCCAAGGTAACTGAAAGGGTTTTCTCGACCTGGTAGGAAATGCTCCTGGCACTCAGAAAGATGGTATTTCCAAAGGAGGCAAAGGTCATGAGTGTACTGAGTTCCTTTTCAGTGGGGTTGAACTGGTTGGTAATGATGACGAGTGCATTGCCGGTAGAAAAATTACTCAGGCTGTCGAGGTAATTTTTGTCCAGGCTGGTTTGGATAATTTCTGCCCGGGGAAACAGGGAGGCGAGTCCATTAAAAGCCACATAGTGGGCATAGGGTATTTTTGAAACCTTCCCTACTCCCAGTCTGGTATCCAGGGTGCGGTGATTATTAGGGCTGGAAGCCCCGATGATCATCAGGGCGATTGCTCCCACGATGACCACCATTAAAAGGATGGGGAGTGATCGTTTCATACCACGCCTCCTTTCTTTTGAAGACCCTCAAAGAACTGCCTCACTGCTGAATATGCCTCCTGTTCAGGAATGAATTTACCATACCAGGTATATTCATAGTGCCTGGCTCCTTCAAAGAAACCCTTGAACTCGGGTTTTCCATGGAGTTGCATCAGGTAATCCAGGTTGGTTCGGTCGGGTTTGTATTGAATCGCTCCCTTCTCGGAGAGGATTTTCAGAAGCCGGAGAAAGAGGTACCGAATGGCAAGACGGTAATTCCCATCCTGTTCAGCCTTCTCAATTTTCTGGGTATAGTTGAGGGAGAAAATATCTTCTTCTTCCAAATCTTCATATTCACTCCCTTTATCCAACCGGGTATCGTTTTTAAAGAAACCGATTCCATTCTGCGAGAGGAACCAGGCAAGTATCCCGACAAAGGCAGCCAGGATGATGATCCACAGCAAGGTAAACACCCATTTAGATTTGATGACCCTGTTATTTGCTGTTTCATCTTTTTTGCCGTTAAACGGATAGTTTGCATACCAGAATGCCGGGTCTTTCTCAAAGGAACGTTGGGAATCGGGTGATATCTTTCTCCATTCGCGCGGATCTTTAAAATTTCTGTAAACATCTTTTGGAATAACAAACCGGGACAGGTCCTCGCCACTGTTTATAGTTACTTCCTCCAGTTCCTCCTCATCATCCTGGGGAGCCGGTATCAAGGTAATGGTGGCAGTATCATTATAGGAAGCATCATCATTTTGCTGGGCTTGCAATCCGCAGGAAAGAAGCACCAGAATAATGGTGAACCTATATGCTCTAAACCATGTCATACTCTCTCCTCCCAAAATTTATTAGCCAGTTTCTTTTCAATGCGAAAGGGATAAATAATAAAATACCAGATAACGAAAGTAATGGAAGCGACCACTACCAAAATGGTAATGAGGGGGGCATCGTTGTAAAGCCTGGTGATAAACCCTTCAAAGAATGCGGCCAGGGCAAAAACGGGAAAGAGGCCGATGATGATCTTGGTGCCGTCCTTCGTGGCCCGTTTAACAGATTCGAGACGGGACAGGGTACCCGGTAGTAAGAAACCCTTTCCCAGGACCAGTCCGGCAGCCGCGGCAAGGATGATGGCTGTTAGTTCGAGGGTACCATGGACAAAAACCACGAGGAAAAAATCAAAGCCCAATCCTTCCCGGTAAAACAACTGGTCAAAAGCCCCAACCATAAAACTGTTTGAAACAAGGATATATAAAGTAGGGATACCCGCGGCGATGCCAGAAACAAATGCCCATACGGCGACTTTGATATTATTGATCATGATGCGCAGCCACATGACAAACACGTTCTCATTTTCATATACCCCAAAAGGATTGCCATTGCGAATGTTTTCGCGGGTCATGTCCACATAATCGGGCCCAAGAATTTCATTGAGTACCTGTTCATCTCTTTGGGCAGTTATAAAACCAATGCCCATAAAGACCAGAAAAATCACAGCAGCCAGTAAGACCACCCGATGGTGTTTTCGGATGATCATGGGCAGGTCATACCGCCAGAAATCCCACAGGCGGCTGGAGCGTTCTTTTCTGTTTCGGTAAATATCCAGGTAGATGCGGGAGGCGAGGGAATTGACATAATTCGTTACCCGACTGGTTGGATAGAACGTCTTTGCATAAGAAAGGTCATCAATCAACCGGGTGAATTCAGCGGCCATTTCATCTGCATCCCCTGCCTGGCCATGCTGGATTCTTTGCCAGCGTTCTTTGTTCTTTTTAATGAATAAGGCTTCGCGCAATAATTCAGGATTGTATTGTAAAATAAGGATTTGTTCCTAATTCTGATTTTAATTTCCAGTTTTTTGTATCACCCTTTAATTTCTAATTCCATATTTCCTATTTTTAACTATGCCTCTGGTAAAGATCCCTACTTCTTTTAACCTGGATATTGAGTTCGAGGTAAGTGAATTCTACCGCCGTTTCCTGGCTTGGTTGCTGGACATGATCTTGCAGATAGTTTATCTCCTATTGGCTTTTCGGTTGCTGGCGGCCCTGTACGATAACCCGTTCAGGCCTTCCCTGATGGCCAGGATCTGGAATATCCTAATGTGGTTACCGGTGGTGTTTTATTATTTGGCCTCTGAGGTATTTACAAATGGGCAAAGCATTGGTAAAAAAGTGGCGGGCATCCGGGTTGTCAATGAAAACGGGGGAAAACCCAGTCCCAGCCAGTTTGTTATCCGGTGGTTGATACGGGTATCCGATCTGATGATGGTTGTGGCGATCCTGATCCTGATCACATTTCCCTCGGCCTTTAGATATCCCGAATTGCGCTGGACCCTGGTGATTATTTTATGTTTGATGATCACCGACCTTATATTGGTGGCTTCATCCAAAAAATCGCAACGACTGGGGGATGTGCTGGCCCAAACGATTGTGGTCCGCACGCGAAGCAAGGCCGATATCCAGGATACTGTTTTCAGGGAGGTGGAACAAAGTTATACCCCTCATTTCCCCCAGATCATGCAACTAAGCGATAAAGACATCAACGCCATCAAGAGCATATTGGACACGGCTTCAAAAAAGGGGGATTATTCGCTGGCCTATACGGCTACGGAAAAAATCAAGACCCATCTCAAAATCGACACACAAATGAACCCTTACGATTTCCTGGCGACTGTGCTAAAGGACTACAATTATCTTTCCGTGAAGTAAGGGGCAGACACTTATTACTTACAACCTAATACTTATTATGAGTGACAGGGTTTTAGGTTTTAGGTATTAGGTTTTGGGGGTTGGGTATTAGGTTTTAGGTATTAGGTTTTGGTTTTTTTGGTTTGCGAGTTTGGTATTAGGTAATAAGTATGATTGGTGGCTGTTATTAGTATTCTAATAGGCCTGTGCGAACAGTACTCGTTGTGTACTGGGTTTTCCGGTAAGGATACATTTTCCTTCTTCCCTTTCATTGTTCAGGGGAATGCACCGGATAGTGGCTTTGGTTTTTTCTTTGATGGCCTGTTCTGTTTCGGGGGTACCATCCCAATGGGCAGAAACAAATCCTCCTTTTTCATTAAGGATCTTGACAAATTCATCCCAAGTATCGGCTGTGGTGATATGGGCATTGCGGAAGGAGGCCGCACGGTCAAATAGGTTTTGCTGAATCTCACCCAGTAAATTTTGAATCCTTTCTGTTAATCCATCCAGTGACACACTGGTTTTCTCTCCGGTATCTCTCCGGGCCATTTCCACCACATTGTTTTCCAGATCGCGGGCGCCAAGGGCGAGTCTTACAGGAACACCCTTCATTTCATATTCAGCAAATTTCCACCCTGGCCGGGCATTGTCATTGTCATCATATTTAACCCGGATACCTGCCGCTTTCA
>JAYRZH010000128.1:0-7914 GCA_041916555.1 Chitinophagaceae bacterium
ACCGGTACCCTGCTTTGCAGGTAGTCATCCTGGGGTTTGATATGAAACCCTTCAAAGGATCGGTGCCGCAGCATCTTCTCCTCCGCTACCTGGGGCGACACATCCTGCTGTGGCTCGGTGCGTATGATCTGGGTGGGGGGATGGCAATGATAAAGTAAACTGTAATCATCGCTAAAGCCTTCGGTCGAAAACAGTTGCTCACTGTACAATCCACCATCTGGTTTGCGAAACTGGGTATGTCGTTTATGCGGAATGGACCCTAAACGATAATAATATGGCATGGCAAGCGGTTTAAAAAATGGGAAAATCAAGATAACCACCCAGGCGCTGAGATGCAGAGAAAAATCTACATTCCGGGGAACCAGGGTCTCCCGATGCCTTCCCTAAAGGGCCAGGGAACCACAGCCAGGATAATTAATAAGGCAATAAAATACAACCAGCCGGTGGCCTTATAGTTCAGGTTTTTGGCCTTACCCCTGGCGATTGTTATCAATACGATGGCTATCAGCATCCCGGCCAGGTGTTCCACAGCCCAGAAACGCGAAGCCGGATCTTTCATCACCTCCGAAAAACCCATATTCTGTATGTTCTTCAACCCCAGCCCACCGGTAAACCACTGGTACAAACCAAGCAGCAGCGTGGTATGTGCCGCGATCATTAACCACAAACTCGACCGGCGAATTCCCGCATTCCTGGTAAAAGAGTGCAATAAGGCCAATACCAGAAAGATAAGGATGACCCAGCGAAGAACATTGTGGAGATGAAGAAGACCGTTGTACATATTTGTTGTATTTGATGAATCAAAAATAACTAATCTCACTCAACCCAATCTGCCAGAAATACATTCGTGTCCCTGGTTCCGCCATTATTCCGGTTGCTGCAAAAGATGATCTTTTTGCCATTGGGGCTAAACATTGGAAACGCGTCAAAACCTTTATCCCGGCTTACTTTGCGCAGATCGGTGCCATCCTCATTGATCGTGTACATATTAAAAGGGAAACCCCTGGGATATTCGTGATTGGAGGCAAAAATGATCCGCTTGCTGTCGGGCATGAAAGATGGGGCCCAGTTGGCTTTTCCATACCTGGTCACCTGTCGGGGATTGCTGCCATCCGCATCTGCTACAAATACTTCCATATTGGTGGGGGCTACCATATTCTCCGCCAACAATTCCTTGTACTCCTTTACCTCAGCTTCAGTGGTTGGACGCGATGCCCGCCAAATGATCTTTGTCCCGTCTGGACTAAACCAGGCTCCCCCATCATAACCCAGGGTATTCGTTACCCGCTTTTCCAACCCTGTTTCCAGGTCCATAATATAAAGATCAATATCTCCCTCCTTGTCGCTGGTATAAATCATCTTCTTCCCATCCGGAGAAAGTGTAGCCTCGGCATCATAGCCCCTGGCATTGGTGAGTTGCTTGACGATCTTCCCATTCAAATCTGCCATAAAAATATCATAGGTTGGGTACAGAGGCCAGATATAACGATTGCCATATTTAGCCCGATCAGGCACTGGCGGGCATTCATCACCCCCCAGGTGGGTGGATGCGTAAATGATATGCTTCCCGTCACGGGTAAAAGCGGCACAGGTGGTCCGGCCCTTCCCGGTACTTACCATTTTATACTCAAATTTCTCTCCAGGTTTAGGAACCTTGCCAATAAAAATCTGGTCACAATTCAAGCCTTCTTTGGCATTGGTTCGCTGAAACACAATCCACTTACCATCAAAACTGAAATAGGCCTCCGCATTGTCGCCGCCAAAGGTCAATTGCTGCAAATTCCGGAAATGGGTTTCCTCCGGATAGGACAGTGTATCCACATAACCCCCCTTTGAACCTGATGTTACCTTATTGGTCTTACAAGCCACAAATACCATAAGAAGGGCAAAAAACGTTAACAGAATGGATCGCGTTTTCTTCATGAAAAATTTTTTGCAAAGCTATTATCTTGAATAAGGTATAAATGTCAGACTTTTGTCATAACAAATAACCATGAGTCGTAAGTTTTTTCTTCCCCTGGCCCTGATCCTTTGGACATCCTGTCAAAACATGGATACAACCAATACCGGGAAAACCGGTAACCCTGTCAAGGGCGACACCCTGCTTCCTCAAAATGATACGGCTGCCCTTTTGCCTCCTGCTGACAGTTCCGATCCGGCCATCTATGCTGCTTATCTTTTCAGGTTATCCGAACAGCAGGAAAGAAAAGGGGATACATCCGCGGCCATCAGCACCCTGGAAAAACTGGTGCAACCCGGAGAACTTACCCAGGCATCGCTTCGGCTGGCGAATTTGTATGCCGCCACCAGGAACCAGAAAACCATTTCTTTTTGCAATATGATCCTGGCTTCCAATCCTGATATCAAAGCGGCTGAACCCTATTATTTCAAGGGGGTGTATTACGACAACCTGGGTCAGGCTGAAAAAGCGGTCAAGGAATTTGATGCCAGCATCCGGGCCGATTATAATTTCATCGATGCCTATCTCGAAAAGGGGCGGATATTTTATCACCAGAAAAAATTCAAAGAGGCCCTGGGGGTGTATGAAATGGCCCTGAAGGTCTCCAATAGTTTTCCGGATACTTATTTTTGGATTGGGCGCTGTCAGGAAGCCCTGGGACAAAAAGAAGAGGCCTTGCTGAATTACCGTCGTGCCTATGGACTAGATAAAACCCTGACCGAGGCCAAGGAAGCCGCTGATAAATTAGCCGGCTGATCCGTTGAGTAAGGGGCATAAACCCGGCAACCTGTGTAATCAGTGTAATACCTGTTATCAAAACCCTCTACTTTTTATAACTTGCAAATAAATTCTACCGATGCCCATTGTCGCCCCTTCCCTGCTCGCATCCAATTTCCTTGACCTGGGACATGACTGCAAGATGGTCCATGAAAGCCAGGCCGATTGGTTTCACCTTGATGTCATGGATGGGCGGTTTGTCCCCAATATCTCCTTTGGCCCCATGATCATTGAATTTGTACGCACCACCACCAATAAGGTTTGTGATGTGCATTTGATGATCGAAGAGCCGGAGAGGTATGCGGAATTATTTAAGAAATCAGGGGCCGACTACCTCACTGTTCATTACGAAGCCTGTCGCCACCTGCACCGCAATGTGCAACAGATCAGGGAACTGGGCATGAAGGCCGGGGTGGCTATCAATCCACATACCCCTGTTGATCTGCTTAAGGACATCCTCCCTGAAATTGACCTGGTCTGCCTGATGAGTGTAAACCCCGGGTTTGGCGGTCAGAAATTCATCTTACATACGCTTACCAAGATACAGGCCCTGCGCACCATGATCGATACCTGGTCATTACCCACCCTGATCGAAGTGGATGGCGGAGTGACGCTTGAAAATGCCAAAGACATTCTTCAGGCCGGAGCCGATGTACTGGTTGCGGGTAATACCGTGTTTAAATCACCTGACCCCAAAGCAACGATCGCCAAACTAAAATCGATCGGATGATAGTTAAAACCACGGAGACGCAGAGTCAATCGGGCTTCTCTTTTTTTTTGTTTCTCGCCGCAGGCACCAGGAAAAGTAGCGGACGCAGCGAGAAACTATATCAGCGCATCCTCCTTGTGTCACTGTGGTTATTGTTCTTTTTTACCGCCAACGCCCAAACCCTTGTCACCGGCAAGGTGCTTGATGAAAATGAACATCCTCTCTCCGGTGTATCCGTTACGATACTGGGAAAAAGAACCGGCGTGGTTACCACGGATTCCGGCACTTTCCGGATTCAGGTCACACCTGGAAGGGCATTTGCGCTGATCTTTAGTTATACTGGTTATTCTACCGAGCAAAGAAATTTTCTTCTTAATGAGGGCGAGAGTGAAACCGTGACCATCCGACTGCAGAGAGGTACACGCACCCTTGAAGAAGTGATTGTCACCGACCGGCGTGAAAGAAATGAAGCCGGTCTCATTCGACTCAATCCCAAATCCGTTATCAACCTCCCTGCCCCCGTGATGGGTGTCGAGAACCTGATCAAGATTTTTGTCGGGTCCAACAACGAACTCACTTCCCAGTATTCAGTCAGGGGTGGCAGTTATGATGAGAACCTGATTTACGTCAACGATTTTGAGATATTCAGGCCCTACCTGGTACGAAACGGTCAACAGGAGGGTTTGAGTTTTATTCACCCGGAGCTGGTTCGAAACATCAATTTTTACAACGGCGGTTTTCAGGCGCGGTACGGGGATAAAATGAGTAGTGTACTCGATATCCAGTACAAAAGACCGCGCAAATTTGGGGGCAGTGCCTATGTGAGTATCCTGGAACAAGGGTTTCACCTGGAAGGGACCAATGGGAACAATAAACTCAGTTACCTGATCGGCGCCCGGAACAGAAGTAATAGAAACCTGCTAAGCCGGCAGGAGACCCAAGGCAATTATACTCCTTCTTCTGCCGATCTCCAGGCGCTGGTAAACTACCAGTGGAACAACCATTGGCAAACCGAGTTTCTGGGAAACCTATCCCAAACCCAGTTTACCCTGGTTCCCCAATACAGCCAGCTTACCTCCTCGGTTTTCTCCCCTTTCTTTAGTGCCAACCTGGGACTTGATATTTACTTTGATGGAAGGGAAAGGGACCAGTACCGGACACGCATGCTAGGAATGTCCACCACCTATCAACCCACCCGGCAGCTCAAATTGAAATGGCTGGTATCAAGGTTTGAAAATGATGAATCGGAAAATATTGATATCACCGGCGCTTATTTGTTTGGGGAAAGGGATTTTGACCAGAGCCAGCCAACATACGGACTTATTGTCAACCCGCTTGGTGCGGGGGTAACCCAAAACTATGCCCGCAATGAATTAAAGATCACCAATTGGAATTACGCTTTTCGGGGGCAGTTGGAAAAAGGCAAACACGCATTTCAATGGGGTATCGGGTTGGATCAAACAAAAATCAATGACCGGCTAAATGAATGGGAATACAAAGATTCCGCCGGGTATTCCCTGCCCTTTGATCCCGGCACATTGGCCTTGAGCCAGGTAATTAAATCCAGCGCCGGTTTGGACATCACTAAAATATCCGGGTTTATTCAGGACAACCTGATTTTTGGCGACTCGCTTCACACCTTCACCTTGCAGGGAGGTTTGCGGTATAATTACAATACCCTGAATAAGGAATTCCTGTTATCTCCAAGATTTGGGGCATCCTGGAAACCTGCCGGTAGCCGGGATATTGTTTTCAGGGCAGCGGCAGGAGCTTATCACCAGCCCCCGTTTTACCGGGAACTTCGTCGGTATGATGGCTCTGTGAACAAATCACTCAAAGCACAAAGAAGCTGGCAACTGACCGGAGGGTTTGATTACAATTTCCGTAAAGGGGATAAACCCTTACGCCTGACCGCCGAAGCCTATTACAAACGCTTATGGAATGTAGTTCCTTATGATATAGATAATGTAAGGATCCGTTATTTCGGGGAGAATATGGCCAAGGCCTATGCAGCCGGTTTGGAACTGCGTCTGTTTGGTGAACTGGTTAAAGATGCTGAAAGCTGGGTGAGCATTGGCTTTATGCGAACCCGGGAGGATCTTGAAAATGACTTTTACAAGGTCTATACCGTTGATTCACTCAACCAGCCGGTGGACAGCAGCCTGGTGCAGGGAGGCTGGCTCAGGAGACCAACCGACCGATTGATCACTTTTGGATTATTTTACCAGGATTACCTTGCCACCAACAAGAACCTGAAAGTTTACCTGAATACGATCTATGGTACCAACCTGCCATACAATATCCCGGGAAGTGTGAAATACCGGAACGCGCTTGTGATTGAACCCTATATCCGGGTGGATATTGGCTTTAGCGCCTTGTTGCTTGACAGTGACCGGAGCAAACGCCGGAGCCATAGCCCCTTCCGGGGATTTGATAATATCTGGGCCAGCCTGGAAGTATTCAACCTGATCGACCGCGACAATACGATCTCCTACCTGCTCATCAAGGATTTTGCCAATAACATTTTTACCATGCCCAACAGGCTCACCCCCCGCCTGCTAAATTTAAAGATCGTGGCCCGCTGGTAGAAAGCCAGAAAAATTTTACGTTTTGGAATTTGGGCATGTTGAAACCAATAAGATTGGTTTATCTTAGGACAAACCACGGTCATGAAAAAGCTTGTCAATTCCCTTCTGTTCTGTTTAGTTACCCTGATTGCCGGAGCCCAAACCGGTTATCAACCTTCCGCCGCCAACCTGGCCAGCCGCCAGGATTTCCAGGACCGGAAATTTGGCATGTTTATCCACTGGGGTATTTACAGTTTGCTGGGTGATGGGGAATGGGTCATGTACCAACAAAAAATTCCATATGAAAAATACAAGCGAATAGCCAATGCCTTTTATCCGCATGATTTTAATGCCAGGGAATGGGTGCGGGTGGCCAAAGAGGCAGGCATGAAATACATCACCATTACGTCAAGGCACCATGATGGTTTTAGCATGTTTGATACCAGGGCCAGTGATTACAACATCATGAAGGCAACCCCTTTTAAACGGGATCCCTTGCGCGAACTGGCTGAAGCCTGCCGGGAAGAAGGCCTGAAACTAAACTTCTATTATTCACTGTTAGATTGGGGAAGATCCGACTACGCGTTTGGCCAACCCATTGTGGATGGCAAACCAAAGGGGGGAGATTGGGATAGCTATATCAATTTCATGAAAGCACAGCTCACCGAATTACTTACACAATATGGGGATATGGTTAGCAGTATCTGGTTTGATGGGGATTGGGAACGAAAAGATGTCAACTGGCATTATGATGAAATCTATGGACTTATCCACAGGCTCCGTCCTGAAGTGCTTATCGGAAACAACCATCACGACAACCTGAAACCCGGAGAAGATTACCAGTTGTTTGAAAAGGACCTTCCCGGAGGCAATTCTCATGGCTGGGGATCAGGCGCCGTTAGCGACCATGTGCCACTTGAAACCTGCGAAACCATCAATTATTCCTGGGGATTTAACATCAATGACAAGTCTTACAAATCGGTCCACAACCTGATCCATTACCTGGTGAAGGCTGCTGGTCAGAATGCCAACTTCCTGTTGAATGTCGGCCCCCAGCCCGATGGACGAATCCAACAGGAATTTGTGGATACCCTTAAAAAAGTAGGTGAGTGGCTTTCCCGATATGGTGAATCCATTTATGGCACCCGGGGGAACCCAGGCGGACTGGAGCCCTGGGGCGCTATCACCCACAAGGGAAAAGAAAGTTTTGTCCACTTGTTGGAACCGGTAAAGGAAAGTTTTATTCTTTGCCCAAATTTCTCCGGAAAAGTTTTGGCCGTGAAATCACTCGAAAATGGGCAGTCATTAAAATGGAAACAACAGCCCGAAGGATTGTTCATTTACCTGGAAGGTTTGCCTGAGAATGCGCACGACAGAGTGATACGGGTGGAAACAAAATGACTGTCAAATTTGTTATTGTATAAAAGAATTAACCAAAACATCTTATAAGAAAAGAAATTTTATGATTTCAATGATACTATTCACAACTGTGAATAAGTAACTTTAGGAAATCACTGTATTAAGTATTTATTTTAAAGTGAAAGGTGCATTTGATCATTAAAATTGATGCGATTTGACAGACACAATCATTAACCTCGAAACCGTAAACCCTATTGAGTTCTTCGGTGTAAACAACGGCAAACTTGACATCCTCAAAAAGAAATTCCCACTCTTAAAAATCCTGTCGCGGGGTACCCAGTTGAAGCTGAGCGGTCAGCCGGAACAGGTAGAGTCTGCCCGTGAAAAAATCGTGCTGATTGTCCAGTACCTGGAAAGGAACGGGCATATGAGTGAGAATTACTTTGAGCAGATTCTCGGAGGGGACGATGCGGAAACCGTTGATCATTTTGTGGACCGGAACCCGAATGATGTGCTGGTATTTGGGCCCAATGGTAAAACGG
>JAYRZH010000129.1:0-7873 GCA_041916555.1 Chitinophagaceae bacterium
AACTCAGCCGTGTTTCTCGCGTTGAATTTCTTTTTCAAATTCTTTTTGTGGGTAATGACAGTTGTTTCGCTGATATATAATTTGGCGGCGATCTCTTTGGCACAATACCCTTTTGACAATAACTCCAGTACATCCAACTCACGGCGGGTGGGGTTGCCCGGCCGGTCCCCAGCCCTTTCGGCAAAACCATTTCCGCCGGACCGTTTTTGCCCTGGCTTGTCAGACTCATCCTGGATGGTACGCACCACCAGTTCAGGTAATTTTTCAATGAGGTAAAAAAGACAGTTAAACAACTGCTCATTTTGCTCTTCCAGTTCATTTACCCTTTGTCTGATACGCGACAGGGAATTGGATGAAACAGCCCCGGCATGTGAGGGGGGCTCATCCAGCAGCGAAGTGGCCAGACTGACCTTTTCAGGATTGGGGCCAAAAAAATCCCGATAATCTTTATTCCAGGTTTCCCTGATGGCCAGTTTTATTTGGTCGAGAATGACCGTGCTCCCAGGAATCATACTCCAGGTTTTGTTTCAATGAATAACCTAATTAAAAAAAATGTGCTAATCCGGGCCTCGTTGGGGTTTCATAGAATTCCAATAGGGAAGTGGTGGTCTTGACTTGTACTTCTAAGGTAGAGGAAAATAGCATTGCTTCCTCAGTATTGTGGATAAAATCCTCATTAATGAGGAGCGTGTTTCGCATAATTACCACTAAGTGGGTATCGTGTTAATACGAGTGATAACAATTTTTTCATGAGTAATGGGGATTGTCTTTACCCTGAGTTCACCGATACATTTGAGTACGAATAAAAATTAAAACCAGGGACCCGGATGATTGAACCAACCATGAGTTTTTTATGTGACCAGTTAAACAAATTCATTTTTGTTAAGGATCCGCTGGGCACAGCCGGTGCTTCAACCGGGGTAGTGATACTGGATGCCATTGTAAATCAAAAGAATGAACCTACTCATGCCGGAGGCGACCATGTATTTATGAACCTGGTCAACATCGAAGAGGAAACGGTTGGTAAATCACAATTGCCTTATTTCAGGTCGGCTGATGATAAACTGAATGTTCAGAACCCGGATATCAAACTAAACCTGTATGTTCAGTTGTCCGCCTTTTCTGAAAGCACGCTGGGGGGAACGGTGCCATATAGCCGTGCGTTAAAATTACTGGACCAGGTTATTTTATTTTTTCAATACAGAAATGTCTTTCAGGGAACCCATTACCCGGCATTGAAAAAGGCGGGTATTGAAAAAGTGATCGTCGATCCCATCAGCCTCACCTTTGAACAACTCAATCACCTCTGGGCTACCCTTGGTGCCAAATACCTGCCTTCCGTGCTTTATAAAGTGCGGACACTCACCTTCCGGGAAACCGGGGTAAATCCGGAACAGCCGCTGATCCAGGAAATCATCGCTCAAGATATTGCCTTATGATCAGACGGGGATATTCCATAGCATTCAAGGTCAGGCTGGAAGCGACATATCATTTTGATACGGCCCCATTCAGCGAATTGGAATTGGTTCCCACTTCCGGAACCCTGACCATGATGGAAAAATACCGTCTCCTTCACCGTCATTCAGATAACGGGTTAACCGTGCTATATGAGAACATCGCCTTTGGAAGTTCGGTACCGGTGTACCCGATCCCGCAACCGGTGGATTTCTATTTCCTGCTCCGGGTAAAGGATGCTTCCTTTTGGATGTATGCCGATGTCAGAAACTGGAAGAAGGATACGGTTTATTATCTCTCCAGTCTTGTCTTCAACCCGGTTCCCAATACCATCCCCATTCCTGCTGCCCCACTGATCAATCCCCTTGCTTCATTCCCTATGACCTTTCGTTACCCGGTTGTCCTGCAACCCGGTTCCGGATTGCTGGAAGTGAGGAACCAATCGGGTCAGCTAAAACAAACCCGCCTGGTACGCGCGCGTGACAGTTCTGAAGCTCCCGGTACAAAACTGGACATACCAGTTGACCTGACAGGTTTCCCCGAAGGGATCTATGAATTGCGGTATGTAAACAGTGGGGGCACGGTAATGGAAAACGTTTTTTGTTCCCCCAACCATGCCTCGGATACCTTGGGCCTGGTTCATATAAAATTCCGAACTGGTGCCAACCCCGGCAGGCAATATGTAGTTGGAATTGGGCACCGCCAATCTGATTGGTTTTACGAAGTACATATCCGGCCAAACCCGACCATGGTGATCAATCCCAATCAATTGATCATTCAGCATGTACCTGACGGTGAACCACCGATAGCTTTTAACCCGCTTGTTCTTACACCCGATCATGTTCAGTTTAAATCAGCGGCCCCGGTCAATCACTGGAAAAGGCCATTTCAGTTTAGGTTAAAAAACAACCTGAGCAGCCTGGTATATGTTGACCCCCTGCCAATGCCTGGGCCTGGCGAAGTGCAATGGGACTCGGTCAATTTACTCACGCGGATCATTGTCAATATTTAAACCATTCTTCATTATAAAACACTACCAGTATGAATTATACAGCACTCAAAACACCGGGAGTTTACGTGAATGAGATCTCGATATTCCCGCCCTCCGTGGCCCAGGTGCCAACGGCGATACCCGCGTTCATCGGGTACACGGAAAGACACCTGGATGAAAACGGGGAATCACTCCTGTTGATCCCTAAGAAGATCAGCTCTTTTGTAGATTTCCAGTTGCTCTACGGCGGACCTCCCCCGGTTAATTTCTCCAAGATTGAATTGGATGCCTCCGGACAGGTAGTGAAAGTGGCCAGCACCCAGAATTATTACCTGAGTGATTCACTGCAAATGTTCTATGCCAATGGCGGGGGAGAGTGCTATATCATTTCCGTTGGTGATTATTCTGCCGGTACGGTGCAATTGGGTACTGCCGCTCCGGCTACCGGTCTTTTGGGAGGCTTGGAAATCCTCTCCGAAGTTGATGAACCTACCATGATCGTTTCCCCCGATGCCGTTTCCCTTTCCGGTATGGGTATTTATTCCTTTCAGCAAGCTGCCCTGGCCCAGTGTGGTAAACTGATGGACCGGGTTGGGGTCTTTGACCTGTTGTACATGGAAACCAAAACGCAATTAAATGCGAAGGTGGCTGAGTTCCGTAACCAGATCGGGATGAATGAACTCAAGTATGGAGCCGTATATGCCCCCTGGCTCAAAACAGATATCCGAAAAGAGGTTCGTTACCGTGACCTGGTGGGTAAACTTTTCAAGGCCGGAACCAATTTGAATACGGTAATGGCCGACTATCTCACCAACCTGCCTCCGGCTGACCAGGCGGCTATTCAACCCGAACTGGCCAAACTGGATGCCATCGTGGCGGATAACAAGTTCATGAATGAAACAGCGCCCAGGTCGGTTAAAAACTACCTCACCACATTTCCTGCTGTAGCCGGCCCAACTGGCTGGGTAGGGCCCTTCGCCTCCATTGAATCAGGGTATGATGTGACCGAATCATGGGTGTTGACAAAACTCGCCGAAGCGGATGCCGATACCAATGCGGTATCTAAAGACACAAAAACCAATGCAGCCGCCGTGGAATTCCAGAAACTGATCCGTCAGTCCGTGCAGGTGGTTACCATGATCGATGATTTCAGCTTCCTGGATAATTTGCTGGGCATTAAATCCACCGCGCTCCAAACCTTTGCGTTTGATAAGATCAAATACTCTGCGAACAATACACCCATCGGCGGTAGCCAGTTCAACACAAAGACAGAGGAATTATTTAATGTGGACATGACCTCTGTTTCCACTGCCGGCGCTGTACAACGGGCGATTTCGAGTACGCTTACCTCAGCCAATGCCATTACCGCCAACGCGCCATATACCGGGCTGAACTATGAGGTACTGACGTTTGATGCCCAGATCCTTCTAGCGCCCACGCTCATCACAGCAGGGTTGTTTACAACCAACACTATTGGGGGTACCACAGTGGGGGATAGTACCAACCGTATCAACAACATGAAGGCTGCCCTTCCTGCAGTCAGGGGTTTGTTTACCTATTTCAGGAATATCCTCGAGAGTATCCTGGAATTTGGCAGCGCTTATGAGCGGACCATTGAGGACGGGTTGATCAAGATGTGGCCCTTGTTTAAAAATGTTCTCGTAAGCATTAGCAACAACCTTACGGTGTTACCCCCTTCTGGCGCCATGGCCGGTATCTATGCCCGCGTGGATAATGAAAGAGGGGTATGGAAGGCGCCTGCCAATGTATCTGTACTCCGCACAAAAGCGCTTACAGTCAACATCAATGACCTGGCCCAGGAATCCCTGAATGTGGATGTGGATTCGGGTAAATCAGTCAATGCGATCAGGGTGTTTAGTGGTAAAGGGGTTATGGTTTGGGGGGGCAAGGACCCTGGCCGGTAATGACAATGAATGGCGCTATATCAGTGTCCGCCGCCTGTTCAACATGGTGGAAGAGTCGGTTAAGAAGTCAACTTCCTGGGTGGTCTTTGAACCCAATGACGCCAATACCTGGGTCAAGGTAAAAAGCATGATCGAGAATTACCTTACCCTACTCTGGCGTCAGGGCGCTCTGGCCGGGGCCAAACCGGATGAAGCTTTCCGCGTTTATGTGGGCCTGAAACAAACCATGACGTTTGTGGACATCCTCGAAGGTAGGATGATCATCCGCATCGAGATGGCACCGGTACGGCCTGCGGAATTCATCATTCTTGAATTCACACACAAAATTCAAACTTCCTGATCCGACGCTTTTAATTAATCATTCAATAAAACAATTTATATGGCAAATTATCCAATGCCTGCCTTTCATTTCGTGGTTGACTGGGGTGGCTCCAATGTGGGCTTTACCGAAATCACCGGTCTTACGTATGAGATCCAGGCCATCGAATACCGGGATGGCTCCAACCCTGAATTTCATGTGACAAAAATGCCCGGTATCCAGAAGTTTAACAACATCACTATGAAAAGAGGGGTGTTTCAAACCGATAATGAGTTCTTCCAATGGGTAAATACCGTTAAGATGAACACCATTGAGCGCAGGGATATCACGATTAAGCTGCTAAATGAAAACCATGAGCCCGTGATGAGCTGGAAGGTTAAGCAGGCTTTTCCGGTAAAACTGGAAGGCCCGAGTATGAAGGCCAGTGGAAACGAAGTGGCCATTGAATCCATTGAACTGGCTCATGAAGGGTTCACCATTGAAGCCGCCTGATCATGGAAGAAAGCAAGTTTGACTATCCGCCGGTAGGGTTTCACTTTCGGGTGGAGTTCAAATTCCAGGATGCGGCTTATCAGGGAGGTAACTCCGAAGTGCAATTCCAGGAGGTGAGCGGCCTGAATAAAGAAATGACTACGGAAGAATTGATCGAAGGAGGGGAGAACCGGTTTATATACCGGTTTCCCAAAGGGACCAAATATCAGAACCTGGTCCTGAAAAGAGGCATGCGCCCCGATTCTAAATTGATCGATTGGGTAAGGGATGCGATCGACTCCTTTGATTTCAAACCGGTGGACCTCACAGTTACCTTGCTCAATCCCGATCATAATCCGCTGGTGGTATGGGAATTTGTGAAATGCTGGCCGGTAAAATGGTCAACCAGCGACCTTAAGGCCCAGGAAAATGCCATCGCGATTGAGACCCTTGAGTTAAGCTATAATTATTACAACCAGAAAAAACCCTGATCATGCCTGTTGAGATACGTGAACTGATCATAAGGGCGAATGTTGGGAACCCCAACCAGGGAGCCAGCAACAATTCCAGTGGAAACGATGCTGAAGCGGTCCCCAAGGAAGAGATTGTGAAAGAGTGTATCCAGCAGGTGATGGACATTGTTAAAGACAAATCTGAACGCTGATGTCGCAAGGAGCCAAATCCGGTCAACTGGTAAAAATGTACATCGAAGCCTTTGATGACGAGAAGTTCCAGAATAAACGGAGCGATCGTTTTGAGGCGATGTTCAACCCCAATAAGTACAACCTGAAGTACGAGATCGAGTATGACAAGAAAGGGGCCTCCGGCTCTTCTCCCAATGCTCCCAAGTTTTCAAATATGAAACAACAGGAGCTCTCCTTAGAGTTCTTTCTGGATTGTACCGGAGTGGAAAATGCCGAAGGGGTCTTTGTGGATCAGAAAGTAGATGAGTTTCTGAAGGTGGCCTATAAATATGAAGGGAGCAAACACAAGAACAATTACCTCCGGGTTACCTGGTCCTATCTGGTCTTTGATGCTGTATTGAAGGAAGCCGATATTTCCTTTGTGCTTTTTCGGAGTGATGGACGTCCTCTGCGTGCCCGGATCAATGCCAAGTTCCTGGGTTTTGTAAATGATCAGAAAAGGGTATTGGCCGACAAGGCCCAATCGCCTGACATCACACATTACCGCGAGGTCAGGGAAAAAGAGAAACTTCCCCTGATGGCGCAATCCATTTATTCCAGCAATGCTTATTATCTCGATGTAGCCCGTGCCAACAAGTTGGTCAATTTCAGAAAACTAAAATCCGGACAGGCCATTTACTTCCCGCCAGTTGCCAATGAATAATATGAATGCCTCGGAACAAAATAGCGCTTCACAGGCCACCCCCAGCTACAAAGTGGTGGTGAATGGCACGGCCATTCCCCAGGAATACAACCTGGTATCCATGCTGATCCTGCATGAGGTGAACCGCTTGTCTTCCGCTAAACTCATTTTCCTGGACGGTGAGGCTTCAAAAAACGATTTTCCATTGAGTAATAAACCCGATTTCCTGCCAGGCTCCACGGTACAGATCGAAGCGGGTTACAAGGGAAACAATGAAGTGGTTTTTCACGGGATCGTTATCCGGCAAACCGTAAAACTAAACAACAATAAATCGAGTTTTCTTTTGGTGGAGTGCCGGCATACGGCGGTAAAAATGACCAAAGTAAGAAAGAGTAAAATATTTCTTGAACAAAAAGACAGCGCCATTTTTGAAAGTTTGGCCAGGCCTTACCACGTTAAACTGGAAAATGATGACACCAAGGTGGAGCATCCTGAAATGGTGCAGTTCCAGTGTAGTGATTGGGATTTCATGGTCAGCCGCGCCGAGGCAAATGGGTTTTTGGTTTGGGGGGAAGCGGATAAGCTAATGGTTAAGAAGCCTGATCTTTCTGCCCAACCGGTGGTGGAATTAAAGTTTGGGGTCAACCTGCTGGAATTTGACTCCGAATTGGATGGCCGGTGGCAGTTTGATTCTGTAAAAGCCAAGGGATGGGATCCCTCCACGCATGAACCTTTGGAAAGTGAAAGCAGTTTTTCAGATCCCCTGGGTCAGGGAAATGTATCCACCTCTGACCTGTCGGCAAAAACAGGGGATAAAGAATATATTCTCCATCACGGTGCAGCGATCAATGATTCAGAATTAAGGGCCTGGGCGGATGGACTGCAATTAAAGTATTCCCTTTCCCGGATCAGGGGCCGGGCCAAATGCACCGGCTCCCATCAACTTAAACCGGGCAAACTGGTTACCCTCGCCGGAATGGGTGAACGTTTTAATGGAAAGGCATTTCTATCAGGAGTGCGTCACGAGATCAATCAGGGAAACTGGCATTCGGATGTGGAGTTTGGTCTCTCCCCAAAATCATTTATCAAGGAACATGATGTGAATGATTGGTCGGCTTCGGGTTTATTGCCAGGAGTTAACGGGCTTCAGATCGGGATCGTATCACAACTGGAAAAAGATCCGCTGGGTGAAGACCGGGTAATGGTGAAGATCCCCATGGCCGATAAGGATGCGGATGGGGTATGGGCCAGACAAGCTTTGCTGGATGCCGGAAAAGAGAGGGGTAGTTTTTTCAGACCGGAAGTGGGAGATGAAGTAGTGCTGGGTTTTTTGAATGATGACCCCCGTCACCCTGTTATCCTTGGCATGTTGAATAGTTCTAAAAT
>JAYRZH010000130.1:0-7788 GCA_041916555.1 Chitinophagaceae bacterium
TCCAGGGAGCGGGCGAGGAACACAGCACCTACTGGTACCAGTGCGACCAGATCGGCGCGCCGCTGGAGCTGACCGACGAGCAAGGCCAGGTAGCCTGGGCTGCGGACTACAAGGTCTGGGGTGAGGCTGTCTGCGCAGCGTGTTGCGAAACGGCACCGATGATCGGCCGGTCAGCGCGCGGGCGTGGGGTTCAAAGCGCGCAGCATCACCTCCGCCACCCTCATCGAACAGCCCTTCCGGTTTCAGGGGCAGCAGTTTGATGAGGAGACGGGGCTGCACTACAACCGGTTTCGGTACTACGATCCGGTGGTTGGGCGGTTTGTTAGTCAGGATCCGATTGGACTATTAGGTGAATCCAATCTCTTCCAATATGCATCCAACCCTGCTGACTGGATTGATCCTTTGGGGCTTTCTAATGGAAAATCTGGATGCCCTTGCGATTGCGAAATTAATCCTGTCACAGGAAAACCAAAAGGAACACTTCAAAAACTAGCGCAAAAAACTCGAGAAGCAGACAAGCATAAGCCAGCTATCAACCAAAGAACGATTGCAGTTGGCCAAGATGAATCTGGCAACCTTCTCGCAGGGAGTAGCAATGGATTTGATGCCGTACAAAGAGAGATGACTGATAAACTTGGTATCTGGCGTGTTCCAACATCAAAAGGATTGCATGCAGAAGAGAATTTGATGAAATGTGTCACTGGTTTGAAGTCTGTCGGAACGTCTAAGCGTGATCCTTGTGGACCATCTGAACATGATTGTGCCGGGCAACTAAATAGCTCTGGAATTGATGTTGACGATATTCATTAAGGAAAATTAAATGAATGAAAATAATTTTGAAATTTCCATTGATCACGCATTCGATGGAAATGGAGATGCCGCATTTCTAATAAAAATAACAAATCAATTTATTGAAATTAATGTTTATATTCCATCCTCTCAAGCTGAAGAATTAAAGAAATTAAATCTAGATTCTACTGAATATATAAAATTGGGAGAATCCGCCAACAGCCCAGCTCATTGGAAAAAAGGAGATGACAGAGATCTTTATCTTTTGATCGGGGAAGATTGTGAATCTTGGGATATAGCATTGACTATTAGCACCGAACTAATTAACGAAATTATTAATGGCATTGACGATCTTGCATAAAACAGGTCTTTCAAAAAGTAAAGCCACCTAAGACACTTGTAGAAATCTACAGATCTCGACGACCGCTGGCAGCGCTACATCTACAACGCCGCAGGTGAACTGACCCACGTCATCGAGGCCGGTGGCAGCGACGCCGGGCCCGGCAAGGTCACCTGCTTCGAGCGCGACGCCCTGGGCCGTCTGCTGGCCAAGCGCGCCCTGGGCCACACCGGCCCCGTGGAAGAAACCACCTACCGTTACGACGCCCTGGGCCGCATCCTTGCCGCCCAGAAAAACACTGCAGGTGGATCGCCCAACTCGGGCCGGAACCTGGAAACCTTCGCATTCGACCCCGCAGGCAACCTGCTCAACCCCAGCCGTGGTGGAGACCTCAGCAGCGGCGGCACCAGCAACGAACGCGAACAGGTGCCCACCAACCGGCTCGCCGTCTACCAGGACCTGCGCTTCCATTACGACCTGCACGGCAACATCGTGGAGCGCCGCATAGGGTGGCACACCGTACAGCGCTTTCGCTACAGCGCCGAGCACCAGATGCTCGAATCCACGGTCACGCGCTACCACGACAGGCCCGAACCGAAGATCGCCGGATTGAACACGCAGCCAGAGCCTGCCGCCACCGTCCAGACCACGCGCTACCGCTACGACGCGCTGGGCCGGCGCATCGACAAGCACGATGCCTTCGGGCGCACCACCTTCCTCTATGACGGCGACCTGCTCGCCGGAGAAATCCGTGGCTCACGCCTGAGCGAATACCTCTACGAGCCCGACAGCTTCGTGCCCCTGGCCAAGCTGGAATCGGAATGGAGGAACGAGGAAAACCGCAACGCACAGGCAGAAGCGGACAAAGCCAGCTTTGCCACCTACTACTACCACTGCGACCAGATCGGCGCCCCCCCAGGAACTCACCGACGAAGCCGGCCGCATCGTCTGGGCCGCCAGCTACAAGGTCTGGGGACAGACACGGCAGTTGCAGTACCTGCGCACCGGCACGGACGATGCGGCGGCGTTCACCCACGACCAGCGCCCTCTGGCCCTGGCCGCGCAGGGTGAGGTACAAAGCCTTGCGCTGGTGGAGCAACCGCTACGGTTCCAGGGACAGTACTTTGACGGCGAGACGGGGCTGCACTACAACCGGTTCAGATATTACGATCCCGTGGTTGGGAGGTTTGTGCATCAGGATCCGATTGGGTTGTTTGGTGGGAATAATTTTTATTCCTATGGACCGAGCGCTCTAAATTTTCTAGATCCGTTAGGGTTAAGAACTGGTAACTCGACAGCTTTAGGGAAAGCCATCACAGGAAAAGATAATTGGCCTAGACGAAGAGCACACCACATACTTCCATCTGAGGCATATGATGATCCGAAGCGTACAGGCAGTTCGATGTTACGAGCACTTCAAGGGTGCGGAAAATTCAATCTTGATGGCAAAGGCAATGGAATTATGCTGCCTGCTAAGAAAAATTCAGCAACAACCCGATCTGCACACAGTGGATATCACAGTGACTACAATGAAGCCATAATGCAAGAGTTAGATCATATAGCTGCGACATATCCATGCCCTAATGATCAAGGTAAAGCAGTTCAGCGCTTACAGCAGAAGCTGCATGAAAGTTTAAGAAAGGGAAATCTGGAACTTCACTTCAAGAATGGTTTGCAGCCTGGCGATTGGCATTCTTTAATAAAGACATTTAGAAAGTAGTACACAATGACTATTGAAAGCCTGTTTGTTACCTCCATGGAAATTATAGATTCCAACATCTTTTTGGCAGGAAATACTATTACAGAAAACACAATAGTAGAAAGAAATCCTCGAATAGCATTAGATCTTGCCCAAGATCAGGGAATCCAAGGATTTGAACTATGGACAGATCTGCGTGAACAAATAACAAAAAATATTAATGAACGCATTTTTGATTCCAACCTTTCAAAAAGTGAGTTACTGAAATACTGGTATGATGCCGCATTTAATAAAATTGAAAATAAAATTCCAGAACAAATATACGACGCCATAGACGATATTCATTATGACCTATTTTGCATAGCCCTAAACTCAAGCTTAGGTGGAAATAAGGAAGTATTCTTCTCTCAAATTGAAGAGATTTATAAACAAGGAGGATGGCCTTGTGGATGGAAGGGGACCTATCCCCAGGGAGAAATTATTGTTTTCTTACCAAAATAGAGACAACTCAGCATTCAGATGCAAGACATAAAAATAAATCGCTGGCAAGAAAATATCCGGTAATGGTAGCATTTTCTTCGACTATAAATACCGTTACGACGCGTTGGGCCGGCGCATCGACAAGAAGGATGCCTTCGGGCGCACCACCTTCCTCTACGGCGGCGACCTGCTCGCCGGAGAAATCCGTGGCTCACGCCTGAGCGAATATCTCTACGAGCCCGACAGCTTCGCGCCCCTGGCCAAGCTGGAGTCGGAATGGAAGAGCGAAGAAAACCGCAACGCACAGGCAGAAGCGGACAAAGCCAGCTTCGCCACCTACTACTACCACTGCGACCAGATCGGCGCCCCCCAGGAACTCACCGACGAAGCCGGCCGCATCGTCTGGGCCGCCAGCTACAAGGTCTGGGGCCAGACACGGCAGTTGCAGCACCTGCGCACCGGCACGGACGATGCGGCGGTGTTCACTCACGACCAGCACCCGCTGGCCCTGGCCGCGCAGGGTGAGGTACAAAGCCTTGCGCTGGTGGAGCAACCGCTACGATTCCAGGGACAGTACTTTGACGGCGAGACGGGGCTGCACTACAACCGGTTCAGATATTACGATCCTGTGGTTGGGAGGTTTGTGCATCAGGATCCGATTGGGTTGGAGGGAGGAGAGCTTCTATATCTATATTCTCCCAATCCAATATTTTACTTTGATCCTTTAGGACTGATACGAGTTACAGGAAAGACCAAAGGTGGGCAAAACAGAGTATCTACTACTTGGAGAAGCACTAACGGACCATCTGTTAATAGAAGGCATCACCTAATACCGCAGGAAATGCTAAAGAACAAATGTTTTGTAAACAGATTACAAGCCATTGGTGCTGAAAATCCTAAAGATTTCGTAGATCGACAGATAGCCGATATAACAAATCTTCTTCATTTTGATATTCACTCTGATGGATGGAACAACGATTTTAAGTCATGGCTTTGCCAAAATCCAAACTTCTCTCAATCCGATCTTCAATCACAAATAAAGAAAATGATGAAAGACTACAATATACCAAAAAGCGCAAGAAGCTCTGGAGGAGGATATGGTGGATAAGAAACATCTCGAATATTTCAAAGATCTTCTTGAAGGTAAAGCCGAAATTTCATTTCAAGGCTATCTTGCACTCCACGAGGATTCATTGAAAAGCCAGTTTTCAGCAGCCAGGTTCGCTAGAATAAAGTTCAAAAATATTGAAGAAATTGAGAAAATTCTTATCGAAGAGAATATACCACACTCTATAGATAAGGAATCGGTGAAATACGAAAAATACCTTTCGACTTTTCACCCTGACTCTCTAAATGGAAAAGGCAGGTTAAAAGATGGCTTCAAAGAAACTCTCTTCAACGGGTTATTCAAAAAATTCAAAGAAAATGGCATTGCAGCTGCTGCAGATTTATACAAATACATAGGGTTCAAAGAAGAAAAAAAATCAAAAATAAATATAGAAAAAATGGCGGATATTGAGTATTTTGCAGAAATAGAAACAAAATTCGGAAGCAAAGATTTTGGTTTATTTATACTAAAATCACTAGCCTCCATTGGCAGGCAATTTTCAACTGCAGACGATATTTGCATGAGAGCAAAAGAAGCCATTAAAAATTTAGACAATTGATCTATTCAATATTAAAAGATAAAATTAAATAATATGATACGCGTTGTCATATGCGAACTAATTCAATAATCAGCCAGACCAATACATCGATACTCAGGACGCACCATCTTCCCATAAAGCGGTGAACTACTCCCCGGAGAAATCTGCCGCTCACACCTAAGATGTACGGTCCCAAGAAAAGGTGCGGATGCCACAGAGATCCATGCGATATTACACGACACTGTGATCAACCATCACAACGTAGGCCCAAAGACTCGCATCGTGTAGTTCAAGACGAATGGGCCAAAAGTCAAGGATATGCCAAATATAATTCAGGTGATGCGCCTTCTATTCTCTTAAATAGAAGTCCAAATCATGCCGCAATCACCACGCAACAAAATGCCAGTCGCGATGCTCGTGTTGGAGCAGGCAACGGGAAATGGTCAAGCACAATTCGAGAGGAATTTGAATATTCTTCAAAGGATCTTAAAGCTGCTGGAGTCTCGGAAAAATGCCGAAAGAGAGCACTAAAGAAGAGTTATCAGTATTTTGATGAAATTTGAGCATTTTGATTATGAATAATATTATTGAATCTATAAAAAATAGAGTATTAAATCAATATGACCGTGACCCGCCCCTAGAAGAAAAAAATATTAATGATATATCCAAAATATTAAACCTACCTGCAAATTACGTTGAGTGGATGCGCTGGGTCAACGGAGGAGAAGGGAAATTTGGTAGTCTATATTTATCATTCTGGCCAATAGATGAGCTGGAGATTCTAAATAATGATTTTTTGGTTAAAAAATATCTTGGGGATAAGGCCCTGTGTTTTGCCACTAATGGCGGTGGAGTAGGCTATATATTCAAACATCTTCCCAGTGATTCTTCCGTCTGGGCTATGCCTCTTGGTGATTTAGACTGGGCAAGCGCAAAAAAAATAGGTGATGATTTTCTCGATGCATTGCTCAATGCATTAAATCGAAGCGTCACCGAAGATTAGTCATTATGTAAAACTGCTTCATATTCACAGCGGTGCATCTATTCGTAAGCAGCTGTGCTTTTCCGGAGGGTTAGACTTGTTTAATAGATCCGCCATACACATGGCACTTCAGTACTTCCATAGAGTGGCGCGACAACTGGACAACAATCCACTGTATTTTTTAGTCGGCGCCGCGCATTGATCGCGATATGCGTTCGAGCGCACCGCCCCGCGACATAACGGCGACCTGCTCGCCGGAGAAATCCGTGGCTCACGCCTGAGCGAATACCTCTACGAGCCCGACAGCTTCGTGCCCCTGGCCAAGCTGGAATCGGAATGGAGGAACGAGGAAAACCGCAACGCACAGGCAGAAGCGGACAAAGCCAGCTTCGCCACCTACTACTACCAGTGCGACCAGATCGGCGCGCCGCTGGAGCTGACCGACGAGGAAGGCGAGGTAGCCTGGGCTGCGGACTACAAGGTCTGGGGCGAAGCGGTCATGCGCAGTGTGTTGCGCACAGGGACCGATGATCGACCCAGCGGAAATCGCGCTTGGGGTTCAAAGCCCGTTGCACCGCCTCCACCACCGCCCATTGAGCAACCCTTCCGGTTTCAGGGACAGCAGTTTGATGAGGAGACGGGGCTGAATTACAACCGGTTTAGGTACTACGATCTAGGATTTAATAGTTCCACTATCACACCCACACCAGGAAACAGGTAATTATGAAAATTAACACGCAAAAAGCAAAAAACTCTATTTTATCTTTAGGAGAAGCTTTTTTTCAAGATGACAAAATCTCATTGGCACAAAAATTTCAATTAAGTGCAGATCAAATAGATGAAGGGTTTGATTCACTAAAAAGATACACAAAAAATGGCAATATTAATGATCTTTCATCCCCTTCTGTAGACTGCGAGATGTCAATTGAAGAAGATGATGAAGATGAAGAAAATGAAGAGGCTCCATTGAGAATTTACTCATTAGATAGTGGGGGATGGGGATACGAAATGGATGTTCTTTTGAAAAATCAGCCATCGGATATAACAATGCGAGGAGAATTATCAGCAGACTTCAATACAAGTGATTTTGGAATAAAATTCCATTTATTCGAAGTTATGTAGTTGAAGCCGGGCAGGGTTGCAACTATATACAGCCACGCTTAGAAATTTGGCCGCAGGACTTCCGCTACGACCCCACCGGCCGCATCCTCGCCAGCCTGCCCGCACAAGGCAGTCCGCTGGCCCGCGAACTGTTTGCCTTCGACCCCGCCGGCAACCTGCTGGACTCCATCCCCGGCAAAGACGGCCAACCCGTGGACACCACTCTTGGCGTGGTGGGCGACAACCGCCTGCGCTTCTACCAGGACCTGCACTTTGAATACGACGTGCACGGCAACGTCACAAAGCGCACCCGGGGCAACCAGAAGGCCGGCACCCAGGAAGTGCTGGACCTGACCTGGAACGCAGACCACCAGCTCATCGAATCGAACACCACACGCCACGGAGTCACTCAGGCCACGCGCTACGCCTACGACCCGCTGGGCCGGCGTGTCGCCAAAAGCGATGCCTTCGGCAGCACCCACTACCTGTGGGATGGTGACCTCATGGTGCACAGCCAACGGGGCGCAAGGCAGGCGCTCTATATCTACGAGCCGGGGAGCTTTGTACCGCTGGCCACCATCCAGGGAGCGGGCGAGGAACACAGCACCTACTGGTACCAGTGCGACCAGATCGGCGCCCCGCTGGAGCTGACCGACGAGCAAGGCCAGGTAGCCTGGGCTGCGGACTACAAGGTCTGGGGTGAGGCGGTCATGCGCAGTGTGTTGCGGACCGGCACAGATGATCGGCCCGT
>JAYRZH010000131.1:0-7452 GCA_041916555.1 Chitinophagaceae bacterium
ATCAGCACCCCCGACCAAATGCATGCTGTTCAGGCAATGGCTGCCATGCAATTGGGCAAACATGTTTATGTGGAAAAACCTCTCACCCATGATATCTATGAAGCCAGGATGCTTACCCTGGCGGAAAAAAAATACAAGGTCGTTACACAAATGGGAAACCAGGGTAGCAGTGGAGATGATACCCGTTTGGTAGAAACCTGGATCCAGGGTGGTTTACTTGGGGATGTTCATACGGTTCACGTTTGGACCAACCGCCCCACCTGGCCCTCTGGTGTTTCCTTACCTACGGGTCAGTATGACGTACCAAAGGAATTGTCATGGGACCTCTGGTTGGGTACCGCCCCCGAACGCGCTTATAATCCCGCTTACCACCCGGCCATTTGGAGGGGATGGAAAGATTTTGGCACGGGTTCGCTGGGTGATATGGGTTGCCATTTCATGGATGTCCCTTATCGAGCCTTGAAACTAAAATACCCAACCGCCGTGGAATGCAGCGTCACTTCCGTCTATACCGGTTTCTTCCAGGAGAGTTTTTATGAAGGGAGTTTTCCCCCTTCAGCCAAAATTCATATTCAATTTCCCCGGAGAGGGAATATGGGGCCTGTGGAACTGATCTGGTATGATGGAGGTATTAAACCCAGCCGACCCAAAGAACTTCTCCCCGATGAAGCGTTTGGAGAATGGGATGGGGGAATCCTCTTCGAAGGCACCAAAGGGAAAATGATGGCCGGGATATTTGGTCAACGGGCGACTTTGTTGCCAACCAAATTGATGAAGACGGTGAAGTTCCCGAAATCAAAATACCCCTTTGTACCTGGCGGGCCCGAAGGGCACCAGACCCAATGGGTAAAAGCCTGCAAACAAGGTTATGGCGCTTATACCAGTTCTCCATTCTCCCAATCAGGCCCGCTTACGGAAACCGTGCTCATGGGTAACCTTGCCGTATTAAGCTATAACCATTTTGAAACTGATGCCAAGGGCAATAAGAAGTTCAATGGACGCAAACAACTTCTCTGGGATGGCGAAAATATGAAGATCACCAACTTTGAACCTGCGAATCAGTTTGTAAAAAGAAAATACCGTGATGGTTGGGGTGAATTGACCGTATAAAGTAAGATTGTCTAACCCTAAGTATATTCAATACTACTTCAGCTCGATGGTCATATAATCGGCGCTGGACATGATATTCCCTGAAAAATCAAAAAGGGTGCAATTCTCCCAGGAGGATCCCGTTCCCCAGCTATCACTCATGGAGGAACTGATCCAGGCTGGCTCCCAATACTGGATGCCTATGCCTCCACCTTTGTAAATGGCCAGGGTCAGGTCTTTCAAATACCGGTATTGTTCATCCTTGGAAATTCCATATCCTGGCGCGGAATCTGAAGCAGAAAAAATGTTGGCATAACTATCACTGCCCCCCGTTGCCCAGGGATAGGCCGTCTCCACGATCATGACCGGTTTCCCAAATCTTGTTTTCAATGCCTTCAGGGTATCTGTAATTGCCTGCATGCTATTGACAGTGGCCCATTTGCAATAATGGGAGAGCCCCAGGATGTCAAAGTCAGTCACACCCTTCGCGGTAATACCCTGCAACCACCAATGGGCGGAATGTAATTGGGCCTGGTGAAGAATGATTTTGGGTTTGATGGTGGAGGTCAGCGAAAAATCACGCACCGCTTTGATCCCTGATTTTAAGAGCTCAGAGAAACTAGTAAAATCACTCCCGTTCACTTTTCCCACCGGCCAGCACATGCCAGTATTCACTTCGTTTCCAACCTGCACCATTTCAGGGGTCAGGTTTTTTGATTTTAAATATGTAAGTACCGCCAGGGTATAATTGTAAATGGAATCCTTGAGTTTGGCAAGGTCAAGTCCAGCCCAGGCAGCCGGTGTTTGCTGATTTCCCGGATCGGCCCAGGTGTCTGAATAATGAAAATCCAGGTTGACAGCCATGCCCAGGTCCTTGGCCCTTTTGATGGTTTTTTCTACATCATACAGATCATGGTAATAGGTTCCTCCATTTAAATTGGCCACCCAAACAGGGTTATGCCATAGCCTCACACGTACTGTATTGGCGCCTTTGTCTTTTAAAATCTGAAAGGGGTCCTTCTGGGTGCCATTAACCCTGTATTGCCCGCCATGGGCCTGGATATTATTGACATAGGAGAGGTCAACACCCATATTAAATTCCGACCAACTATGATAAACCGGAACAACTACCGGGTCGGTTTTCTTCTTGTCTTTACAGGAAAAAAAAGCGAATACCAACAGCACCAGGCCATACTTTTTCATGGCGTTTAGATTAGTTTGTTCATATACCAGGTTTCCCACCGTGGGTAATCGTAACAATGGCGGGGTACTGATTTATTTCTTCTTTGCCGGCTTACTGGCCGCTTTCTTTTTTGTCGCAGCCTTTTTCTTTGGGGCCGGTGTTATCTTGGCTGCTTTTTTTCCAAAAGCATTGGGTTCTACAGCCACGATCATTTTTTTAACATCGTCTAGACTTACCTCAGCCAAGTCTTCTGCCGTGTATTTGGTATCATCGGCTTTCTTGGGCAGGCGAATGATCTTCTT
The DNA here is from genome assembly GCA_041916555.1 of Chitinophagaceae bacterium. Taxonomy (GTDB): domain Bacteria; phylum Bacteroidota; class Bacteroidia; order Chitinophagales; family Chitinophagaceae; genus SpSt-398. The sequence continues at coordinate 2,575 of JAYRZH010000131.1, forward strand.
ACCAAATTTGATGATGGGACCCCAACGGGCATTTTCAACGGATATCTTCTCTTCGGGCCAACGCTGGATAAACCGGTTGGCTTCTTTCTCAATCTTGGCCTCGATCAGTTCATTGATGTCGGATTGTTTGAGCCGGTCAAAATCATAACGACGAGGCACATTGATAAACATGTCATCCCATTTGATATAGGGGCCAAATCGTCCCTTTCCCTTGGTCACAGGCTTTTGATCATACATGGCGATAGGGGCGTCGGCCTTTTGCTTCTCTACGATCAATTCCACAGCCCGTTCGAGTGAAACCTCCAGCGGATCTTCCCCTTTGGGTATGGAAATGAACTGCTCCCCAAACTTTACATAAGGTCCAAAACGACCAATATTTACCGCTACTTCCAATCCTTCATATTCTCCCAGGGTCCTGGGCAACTGGAATAATTCAAGGGCCTGTTCAAGACTAATGGTTTCAATGCTCTGGTCTTTTCGCAGGGCTGCAAAACGGGGTTTCTCTTCTTCATCCGCTTCGCCGATCTGAACCATGGGACCATACCGGCCCATCCTGGCAACGATACGCTTACCACTTTCAGGATCGGTTCCCAATTCCCTTTCTCCCTTCACCCGCTCCGCGGTTTCGATGGTATTCTCTACATCCTTTTTAAAAGGGTTATAGAAATCATCGATCATATCATTCCACTTGATCTTTCCTTCCGCCACCTCATCAAATTCATTCTCGATTCTCGCGGTGAAACTGTAATCCATGATATCATCGAAATACTGTTTCAGAAAGTCTGTCACCACCAAGCCCAGATCAGTAGGGAACAATTTTGATTTTTCAGCACCGGTATTTTCCTGTTCGGTCTTTGTTGTAATCTTATCCTTTTTTAAGGACAGCACCCGGAAATCCCTTTTTACACCTTCCTTATCCCTTTTCTCAACATAACCTCTTTTCAGGATCGTGGAAATGGTGGGGGCATAGGTAGAAGGACGACCAATGCCAAGTTCCTCCAGTTTTTTTACCAGGGAAGCTTCTGTATATCGGGGAGAAGGACGGCTAAACCTCTCAGTGGCCGTCATTTCCTGCAAAGGTAGTTTTTGACCAATCGTAAGCGGAGGCAACATCCCTTCCTGTTCTTCTTCGGCCAGGTCTTCATCATCACGGTCTTCGCGGTACACTTTTAGAAAACCATCAAACTTCAAAACCTCTCCACTGGCTGTGAGTTCGTCTTTATTGGTGGAAATATCAATCTTGGCAATTGTTTTCTCCAGCTCCGCATCGGCCATCTGACAGGCCATGGTGCGTTTCCAGATCAATTCATACAATCTTTGTGTATCCGGGTCGCCTACATGGGTCTTACTCATATAAGTAGGGCGGATAGCTTCGTGCGCTTCCTGGGCGCTTTCATTTTTATTCTTATACCGCCGAAACTGGTGATAGTCTTCCCCATACATGCTTTTCACCGTATTGGTAATATCCCCCAGGGCCGTATCACTCAGGTTCACACTGTCTGTACGCATGTAGGTTATATGCCCGTTTTCATACAGTTTCTGGGCCAGTAACATGGTGCGCGAAACCCCATAGCCCAGTTTACGGCTGGCTTCCTGTTGTAAGGTAGAGGTAGTAAAGGGCGGGGCAGGGGAGCGTTTGCCAGGTTTTACCTGGATATCCCTGACTGTATAGGTGGCGCCGGTACAGCTTTTTAAAAAGGCTTCGGCATCAGCCACGGAATCCTGCTTTTTGCCTTCTGCCAGAAAATTCACCGGTTTTGCATTCAGGTCCTCCGCGGTAAATTTTGCCTCAATCTTAAAGGTGCTGTTGGCTGTAAACGCATTGATTTCCCTTTCTCTTTCTGCGATCAACCGTACCGCCACACTCTGTACCCGACCGGCACTGAGGTTATTACGCATGCTGATCTTGCGCCAAAGGACAGGGCTTAGCTCAAATCCTACGATCCGGTCCAATACCCGCCTGGCCTGTTGGGCATTGACCAGGTTCATATCCAGCGAGCGCGGATTCTTAACCGCTGCCTGAATGGCTGGTTTGGTGATTTCGTGGAAAACGATCCTTTTGGTGGTTTTGGGATTAAGCCCCAATACTTCGCATAAATGCCAACTGATGGCTTCCCCTTCACGGTCCTCATCCGTTGCCAGCCAAACCTCTTCTGACTTCTTTGCGAGGCTTTTTAAGTCTTTGACAACCTTTTCCTTATCAGCGGGAATGATATAGCGGGGTTTGTAATTGTTCTCGACATCGATACCCATTTCGGCCTTTTCCAGGTCTCGGATATGCCCATAGCAACTCTTCACCTCAAAATCCTTTCCGAGAATCTTTTCAATGGTTTTTGCTTTCGCAGGGGACTCGACTATTAGCAGGTTCTTCGCCATGAATTCGTAATGGGTTTTAGTCTTTCACAGGGGTTTTCCGGGCCCTGAATCTTGCAATAATAGTATAGAAATCGGAATTTTTCATTTTATGTTAATGTGTCTGTACCTGAAAACCAATTCTTAAACCCTTATAAATAATTGCTAATCAACCCGGAAACGGCTTCTGCCCATCGTGCATATTCCCTGGCAGAAGGGTGTAAGCCATCCGCGGCTATCCAGGGCGAACCCTCCACGGCCTGGCGGGTACCCGGGGTAATATCTATATAATGTATCCCCCTGGCCGCTGCCATCTCCCTCTTAACGGCATTGTACTGGTCGATTTCCCTGGCAATCTCAGCCCTGTCCCGTCCATTGGCAAAGGGTGTCACCCCCCAATCCGGAATAGACAGTATGATAAGGTGCCCGGCATGTCCCCCGGCCAGGTCCAGGGCCTTGTTCACCAAAATTTCCAATTCCTTCTCGTATTCAGGAAGAGGTCGTCCCCGGTATTGGTTGTTGACCCCGATCAGCAAAGTGACCCAATCATATCCCCGGAGAAATTGATAATCCTTCATCGCGGCCAATAACTCATCGGTTGTCCACCCTGTTTTAGCCAGGATCTCCGGACCGTGAAATTCGATGCCCTTTTTTCGTAAAGCTTGCACCACCTGGTAAGGAAAACTCTCCTGTATCATGACGGATTCCCCGATGGTATAGGAATCTCCAAGGGCTAAAAGGGTATAGGGTTGTTGCTTCATGGTTTTCGTTCTTGGCATTATAAAAAATCAACAATACGTTTTTTGACCTTGTTGTCTCTGTATATCCGTCGGTGGCCAAGCCCCTTTGAAATGGAAAAGGATACATTTGGGTGATCATCATCCCGCACTTTTGAGGCATCTATAAACGGGGTGACGGCATCTTCCTCATCATGAAACCAGAGCACCTGGGCTTTGATGTTATTGATGGCGCGACGGATGGAATACCATTCGGGATCCTTTCCGTTAAATTGACGGATGATCTCAATAAAACCTGTTTGCACGGGAGGTTCCAGTTTCAACATCTTAAAAAAAGATGCCATGGCCGTGGTAGTCTCTGTAAGGGGGGCCACCAACACCAGTCTGTAATCACTGTTGTGTGGTATCATTTCCAGGGCCAGGCAGGTGGCCAGTCCCCCAAAGGAATGGGCCAGCCAGGATTGCACAGGCCCGTATTTCTCCTGGATAAAAAACAAAAAATCACGGAGTATAAGGGCATTGATCCGGTTCCCGCTGCTTCTACCATGGGCCGGCGCATCAAAGGCTAGAACTTCATATCCCTTACTGATCAACGGCTTTACATACCGGTCAAAGTTCACGACAGATGATTCAAAACCGTGAATGATCAGGGCTCGACGGCCGTCGCCTTGGTTCCAACGGTATCCCACAATATCATATTCCCTGAAACGGTCGCGAAGCGTTTCGGCATCCTTGAAAACAGGAGGAAGTTTTTTCCGGTTACGAAATTGGGGGGTGCAAAAAAGATCAAAAGCTGTCTGGGCAGCCTTTTTTTTAGACACTCTGGAGAGAATCTTCAACTTTCCCCGGATATATCCGAGGGCCAATCTTTGTGCCAGTTTCATTGGAGGGAAGAATTACCTTTGGATCAATTCCCGAATCGCGACACAAAGGTAAGTCGCATTCGGGGTATTATTTCTGATGAAAAAAATTGTGATCATCGGTTCGGGTAATGTAGCCGCCGTTTTGGGTCGAAAATTCAAAGCGAAAGGACACCATATCTTACAGGTAGTAGGCAGAAATACCATGGAAGCCTCCAGGCTGGCCTATGAATGGGATACTGAATCTGCGAATTACCTGAGCCTGGTTTCGGCAGAAGCGGATGTTTATATCATCGCTGTGAATGATGACGCCATACCCGAAGTGGCCAAAGACCTCCGTCTTCCAGGTAAGGTGGTGGCCCATACCGCAGCTTCGGTCAGCATGGATGTTTTAAACGGGGTAACCACCCATACAGGGGTTTTCTATCCCTTGCAATCGCTACGGAAGGAAACCATCCATTTACCCGCTATACCCATTTTTACGGAAGGAGCAACAACCAGGGCACGGCAGGTATTACAGGAATTAGCCTCCAGCATCGCTGAACCGGAGGCCAGTCCATCCACCCTGGAAGAGCGGCTACGCCTCCATGTGGCAGCCGTGGTGGTCAATAATTTCACCAATCATCTGTATGCCCTGGCCGAGGCTTATTGCCGGAAGGAGAACCTGGATTTCAGAATGCTATGGCCCCTGATAGAAGAAACCGCCGCCCGGGTAAAAGAGATTTCCCCAACCCAATCACAAACAGGCCCCTCCATTCGGGGCGATGAAGAAACTCTTCGCAAACACCTGGAAATCCTGGAAGCCCATCCCCGGTTAAAAAGGGTCTATGAATTCCTTTCGGAGGATATCCGGAAAAATGGCTGATTAATAAACCAGGCCAGTTTTTCCCGAACAAGTAAACGCATTCCTTGTTTTTACGGTAAATTTG
>JAYRZH010000132.1:0-7392 GCA_041916555.1 Chitinophagaceae bacterium
TGACAGGCTACGGTCATCCAGGGGCGGCCCATTTTATCCTTGGCCCAGATCCATCCGCCATCCCAGGGTGGTCGGCGGGCTTCCACCGGTTTACCACTGTAATAAACCCGCAAAGTAAGGAGCATGGGGCTGGCTTTTTGAATGCCTGTACCCGGGTCAAGAAACCAGGCATTACCATCCCGCTTAATTCCCTTTATTTTTCTGCCATTCCAAAAAACGCTGTCAATCATCATTGGCTCCTGAAGATCGATCTGCATGGAACAGTTACTGACTGTTTTGGTAACTGTAAAAAAAATTTCCGACCAGCCGGAAATGGTCTTGGTCCCATAATCAGGCTCCACATATACCGTGTATTTTTTTACATCCCACCAGTCACGGCCCTTTCCAATGCTCCCCCGAAGGGTGTCCTGCCGGGTAAGTTTTTTGGCACCATTAAGTGGCTGGGACCAAAGGGTGGGTGAAAGGGTAAATGTCAATAACAGTAGCAATAACCTATTCATGGGGGCAAGTTATGTGGGGTAAAAAAATACTGGTCAGTAACAAATTTGATTTGATAATTTGCATGATCAGGCCACTAATTTAATTCTTCCGGTAACAATGAAGCTTCCGCTGGTCAAATATTATTTTCCACTCTATCTAGTCATGACCTTAGGGCTGTTGGCCTGTGGGAATAAAAAGGCTTCCAATCTCCATATCTTTCATTACAATGAAGCCACAGGTATCGCTTCGCTGGATCCTGTCTTTGCTAAAAACCAGTCGGTGATGTGGGCCATACACCAGGTTTTTAACCAATTGGTGGAAGTGGATGAAAACCTGCAGATCAAACCTTCCCTGGCCAGCCGGTGGACCATTGATGCCTCCGGGCAGGTATATACTTTTATTCTTAGACAGGATGTCTATTTTCAGGATGATGGTTGCTTCCCGGCAGGAAAGGGGAGGAAATTAGTGGCCTCCGATGTGGTTTACAGTTTTCAACGGTTAATCGACCCGGCCCTTGCGAGTCCCGGCGCCTGGATCTTCAATGGAAAAATCGACACCATTAATCCGTTTCTCGCGTTGAACGATTCAGTTTTTCAATTAAAGCTCCAAAAACCATACAGCCCCATACTCGGGATACTCTCCATGCAATACTGCAGTATTGTACCAAGGGAAGCCCTTGAAAAATACGGGAAGGATTTTCGACGTCATCCGGTTGGAACTGGCCCGTTTCGCTTTGTGGCCTGGGAGGAAGGACTCTCGCTATTGCTTCACCGGCATCAAAGGTATTTTGAACAGGATGAGAATGGGCAACGGCTACCTTATCTGGATGGGATTAAAGTGAGTTTTTTTGACAGCCGGGCCACCGAATTCCTGCTATTTCGCCAGGGCAAACTTGATTTTATCAATGATATTGAAGCCTCATTCCGCGATGAAGTGTTAACTAAAAAAGGTACCCTCAAAAAGGATTGGATAGGAAAGATCAACCTGCAAACCCATTCCTACCTCAATACGGAATACCTGGGCATATTGGTGGATTCTTCCAGTCCGGTAATGAAGGGTTCTCCCTTGTGTTGGCGCCAGGTACGCCAGGCCATCAATTACGGATTTGACCGTGGGAAAATGGTCCTTTACCTTCGAAATTCCATTGGAACACCAGCCACTGCTGGTTTTGTACCGGCCGGGATGCCTTCTTTTGATTCTGCCCGGGTAAAAGGGTACCATTATGATCCCGTTAAAGCACGACAATTACTGGCCACCGCCGGCTACCCGGAGGGAAAAGGACTTACTCCCATCCGGTTGCTCACCATTCCGGTTTATGCCGACCTGGCTGGGTTTATAGCCGGACAACTGGGGGAAATCGGCATCCCTGTACAGGTTGAAGTAATTCCCAAAGCTCTGTTGCTTGAAATGACGGCCACATCGCGGGCACCTTTTTTTCGCGCCAGTTGGATCGCAGACTACCCCGATGCAGAGAATTACCTGTCGGTATTCTATTCCCGGAACCCCGCACCGCCAAACTATACCCGGTTTAACGACCCTGTTTTTGACCAGATCATGGACAAAGCCATGCGGGAGACAAATGATTCACTCAGAAACCGTTTGTACCAGGAGGCAGACCAACGGATTATGGATCTTTCGCCCGTCATACCACTCTGGTATGACAAAGTAATCCACCTGGTACAACCCGGTGTAACCGGCTTTCATCCAAACTCACTGAACCTCCTGGAACTGCGCCGGACAAAAATAAAATCCAATCCGTAGTCACCTAGATAAATAATAATCAATTATTTAGAGTCAATCCGGGATTTCCTTAGTAGAAATACCTTGACGCCAGTCGAGCCGTATTATACTTTTACTAAATCTTTCAATATCCTCCCTGTAGCCACATTATCCAACCATCCCTTGTAAGCCAGTCCAAACGAGTATCCTGTTAAGAACCATTCGTACTAATTGATAACCTAAAAGACGTACTCATGAAAACGAATGGTACCCGTGTCACCTTATTGGGAAGCATCTTACTATTGCTTCCTTGCCTTGTACTCCTAACTGCCTCCGGAGAAATTCGCGATTCCGCACAACAAGACCTTAAAAATTACCCCGAACTCAAAGAGAGTGGTGAAATTTGGTGTGCTGTAGCCTCAAGCGCCACAGACATTGTTGTGATCCGCGATTCCAAATCCTGATGAAAACCAAAGCCAATTCCGAAAAACCGATCCAGATCCTGAGAAACCTGATACCTTAAAAGATCCATGCTGAAAAACCATCCGATTCCATGAAAAGACCAGAAAGATCCAATGTAGAAGGAAAACCAAAGCCAAGATCCCGGGAAAGCCATCGAACTTGTAACCTAAAAAGTGTAAACGCATGATTTGAATGGTACCCAAACACAAAGGCGGGTCGCATCCAGATAGAAGAGGTGCCCCGCCTTTTTTTATTTCCCAGAATCAATGATACCTGCCTAACTCTTTTTCTTTAGTTTATCCTTAAACACTTTTTCAAACTTTTCCAGTTTCGGCCTGATCACGATTTGACAATAGGGATTCTTATTCTTGTTGTTAGCATAATATTCCTGGTGATAATCTTCAGCCGGGAAAAAGGCTACAAAAGGTTCAGTGGTGGTTACAATGGCCCGGGGGAAGGCCCCGCTTTTATCTAATTCGGCTTTGTATTCCTCCACTTTCAGTTTCTCCTCCTCTGTTTGGTAAAACACCACACTTCGGTATTGAGGACCTACATCGGCCCCTTGCCTGTTGAGTGTGGTGGGGTCATGTACCTGCCAAAACACTTCCAGCAACCCGTCAAAACTGATCCGGGCCGGGTCATATACGATCTCTACACATTCGGCAAAACCCGTACGACCGGTACTCACCAGTTCGTAAGATGGTCTATCCTTTGAATCGCCGGCATATCCCGAGGTTACGGAAAGCACGCCTTCCAGTTGCTCAAAAATGGCCTCTGTGCACCAAAAACATCCCGTACCCAGGTAGGCCGTATCCGTTTTACCGGTAAAAGGGGGGATGGTATCTCTGTTTGTAGTCATAGTCATTTTACTTTGGGAAGCCGGCCCTCCCTGACAGGATAGGGTGAAAAAAGCCATCCAGACAGAAAGAAAACCGGGGATAAAAAGAGGGTGTTTCATCATTCAATTTACACAAATTACGCAGCGGGCAAACCGGCAGATTTTTGCGTGCCAGGCTTTCTGAGTTTATTAACAAAAATGTTGGTCGGTTGTTTACGGGCATCTCTTTCATGTCCGTTCAGCTAAAACTCCGAAATTTGCCCCGCAAAACCATCAAACGTGAAGCTTTTCCCTGAATCGGCCTATCAGCAATTGGAACTAGACAAGGTTAAAACCTTGTTGCTTGACCATTGCCGCACCGAATTCGCCCGTACCCGGGTGGAGCAGCTTCGTATCCATACCCGAAAAGAATTTATAGATACTGAGTTACGGCAATCGCACGAGTATAAACAACTGCTGCAAAGCAGTATGTATTTCCCTAACGATCATGTTCAGAACCTCAGCCGTGAATTAAAACTACTGTCTATCCCCGGGGCGGTATTGAGCGCCGAGGAAGTGATGGAACTGCGCCGGTTGACCGAAAACAGCAAGAACATCTTTCGGTGGTTTGATGTGGAACGCCGGGCCGGTTATCCCGCCTTGGCCACTGTGATCGAGGGGGCATACTATGAAAAAGCGATCGTAGCCTATATTGACGAAGTGCTGGATGAGAGTGGCCAGGTAAAGGATTCCGCATCCCCGGAACTACGTTCCGTTCGTATGAACCTGTACAGGAAAAGAAATGAATTGCGTCGTGAGTTTGACAGGATCATTGCTAAATTAAATAAGCAGGGATACTTGGCTGATATTGAAGAGAGTTTCCTGAATGGCAGAAGGGTGGTGGCCATTTTCGCCGAGCAGAAAAGACAGGTCAAAGGAATATTGCATGGAGAAAGTGATAGCCGCCGCACCAGTTTTATTGAGCCCGAAGAAACCATCGAACTCAACAATGCCATTTTTACCCTGGAAAATGATGAGCGTAAGGAAGTGTACCGGTTGCTAAGGCAATTAACCACCAGGTTATCTTCCCATGCCCCGCTGCTTTCTGAATATTACCGGATAGCCGGTGAATATGATTTTATCCGGGCCAAGGCCAGGTTTGCCCAAGACATCAATGGAGAGTTTCCCGAGATCACGGATTCTGCTCATGTGCACCTGATCGAAGCCTATCATCCCTTGCTGTTATTATACAATAAGAAATCTGGTAAACCCACCATTCCAGTTTCCATCACCCTGGATGAAAAAAACAGGATACTGGTCATCAGTGGTCCCAACGCCGGTGGAAAAACCGTTACCTTAAAAACGGTGGGGCTCCTGCAAATGATGATCCAAAGCGGGCTGCTGGTTCCTGTTCATCCATCCTCCAGGTTTGGGATATTCAAACAATTGATGATCCATATCGGCGATACCCAGAGCCTGGAATTTGAGCTAAGCACATATAGCTCCCATTTGCTGAATATGAAGCATTTTATGGAACAGGCAAATGGGAAGACGCTATTCTTTATTGACGAGTTGGGAAGCGGAAGTGATCCCAACCTGGGTGGGGCATTTGCCGAAGTGATCTTGCTGGAATTATTAAAGAAACATTCGTATGGCATCGTCACCACACACTACCTCAACCTGAAGGTGATGGCCAATAAAACAGCGGGTATTGTCAACGGCGCCATGGCCTTTAATGAAAAAAGCCTGTTGCCATTGTATAAACTGATCATCGGTAAACCGGGAAGCTCATATACATTTTCGATAGCTGAAAGGATCGGGCTGGATAAACGGTTGATCGACCGCGCCAGGAGCCTGGTGGAGGAAGATCATTTCCGTCTTGATAAACTACTCAACCGTACCGAGCAGGATCTTCGGGAACTGGAGAAAAAGGAGAAGGAATTAAACCGCCTATTGCGGGAGAACGAGAAGTTAAAAACAGAAATGCAGGAGGTGATGGATAAGGAAAAGCACCGGCAACAGGTGGAGCTCCTCAAACAACAGAACCGGATCAGCGAAGACAGGATCACTTATCTTAAGGAAACGGAGCGTAAATTGAAATTGTTGATCCATGAATGGAAGAAGACGGAAGACAAGAAGAAAGTGATCAAGGATATGGAAGCGCTGCTGATCCGAAAGAATGAGCAGAAAGTGGTGAGCAAGATGCAAAAGAAATTGGATTCAAAATATGCGGAGGTAACTGCGGAGGTGAAAGTGGGGGAAAAGGTCAAGATCAGGAAGAACCACCAGGTAGGCGAAGTGTTGGAGATAAGGGGCAAAAAAGCTGTGGTCAAGATCGGGATGCTCCCGATGCAGGTAGATATGAAGGACCTGGTTGTGGTAATGGAAAAACCGACAGGGACCGGGTTATAAACCCGAGTGGATATAGCTTTCCAGTTGGTTGATGGTATTTTGTTGCATGAGAATGGTTTCTTTCACCACGTCACTCATGCTGATGATGCCAGCCAGTCGGTTGTTTTCAAACACCGGCAGGTAGCGGATATTTCTTTCTGTCATGATACGCATACATTCATTTACCAGATCGGCCGGGCTAACTGGTGGGAGGTCGGCGCTCATGATTTCAGAAACCCGGGTATCATGGGAGTTTTTTCCTTTCAGGATCACTTTTCTTGAGTAATCACGTTCAGTGATAATCCCAAGAAATTCACCGCCATCCATCACCAGGACGGATCCTATGTTCTTTTCCGCCATGATCTCAAGGGCGTCGATTACTTTGGTATCGGGGGTTACGGCTACGGCAGAAACACCTTTCCGTCTGAGAATGTCTGATACTTTATGCATGGGCAGGCAATTTGGTAGGGGAATATACGAAAATTAATCTGAACTTGGCTATTGGCCCCAATACCCTTGATAACCTGTGGAATAGCGGGGGAAATTCATTATAATACAGACATATTGCCGGGAAACAACATTCTTTGCTGAAGTACTCTGGTGGGCGTTTGCGGAGAGAGAGGGATTCGAACCCTCGGTACAGTTGCCCGTACAACGGTTTTCGAGACCGTCCCATTCAACCACTCTGGCATCTCTCCGAAAGGGCGGCAAAAATAATGAAATCGGGACTAACAGGAGGTGAGTTTGGCTAATTTCCGTTTTATACCCATTGAAGAAGTAACCCGGTTAGCACCGCCAGGCCAATGCTGATGAGCGTGCCGATCAGAAAGTACTCGGTCTTTCTTTCCGGTCTGTTTTTTTCATTAAACCGGATAAATCCTTTAGCCGCAATCAGCAAACCCATGGCCTCGTATTGCCCGGCCAGCACCATGATCAGAATAAGACAACGTTCCATCATTCCGATCCACATACCCGCATGGGCCAGGGCTTCGGATTGATCAAGATGATCACGCCAACTGCGGGTTAGCTGCCCCACCAAAATGCTGGATGGCCAGGTAAGGAAAAGGAACCCCGTCAGATAAGCCCAAAAATGGGTATTTCCCATTAGCTCCTTCCAAAACAAACCAAGCTCTTCCACGGAATAAAAATTCGCGACCCAACAGGCCAGGATGACCAGGAAATGCAGGGCCTGGTCTGCCAAAAAGTAAAAAGAAGTTTCCGGTCGGTATGATTTCCAGCCGTCAATCAGGGTATGGGTAATTAATATAACCAGCAGGGTGGGCCAATATGACCATCCGACCAGGAGACCCGCCACCAGGGTGGTGAGCAGGGTGTGTACATACAGGTAGGGCGACTGAAAATGCCTGAGTCTTCGTTCCCTGATCCACGATTTGCGCTGTAACAGGAAATCTGTCAGCAGGTGGGCCAGTATCAGTTTTATCAGCCAAAGGGTCATGCCAGGTCAAATTGATTCAATGCAATTTCGTATTCTTTTAGCAAACGGGTGATTGCCTTCCAACCAG